>JAYSZS010000028.1:0-2520 GCA_043737935.1 Propionivibrio sp.
GTTTAAGCAAGATTGCACCCAGCGCTCGACAATGCTTTTCTAAGCGCATCGTCGTTAGTCGCCAAGGCCAAACCTTCGCGAAGCGCCAGTTCGAGATAAGAGGCGTCGTATGTTGACAGTTTGAAGCGGCGAGCCAATTGCAGGGTGTCGCCAAGCACATGCCCTTTGCAGCGAGTATCGGTTTCGATAGCCATGTGTTGAAGGATGCCAAAAAATTCAGCGCTTCTGGCCTCCTGCAGCAAACCCTTGGATTCAGCTCGAACGATAACGTTGCCCACCTCCAGTGCCCAAATACAAGGTACAACTGCAACATGATCTTCTTGTTTAAGGAACGCAAGAATTCGGGTGGAGTAATTGATGGCTTCATCTGTACCATCCCCGAATAGCCAGCGCATTACAACCGAGTTATCCAGGACGAAACGCATCAGTCGCGACCTTCCTCAATCAAGGCCTTGATATCAACATTTTTGATTGCAGGTTGTAATTGCATGAATTCCTGCATTCGTTCAGCCGCTTTAGTGCCACTAATTCTTTCAGCCGTACCTGGCGGCACCAAGTCAGCCACATGCTCCCCACGGTTTGTAATCCGGAATGCCATACCCGACTGCACCTTCCTTAAATACTCCGGGAAATGAGTCTTGGCATCATAGGCGCCAACATCAACATAAGTGGTCATATCGTTTTCCTTCATTGCGTCAATAGACCAGTATATAGACTGGTCGGCGAGCAAACAAGTTCGTACTCAACAATCCGAGGATACTGAAAACAACTAGAAATTCGAAGCATAAGCGCAAATAAATTCTGTTCTTTCTGCTTCAAAACCCTTTGGGTGGGCGGCGGCCGCCTCCAAGGGCTGACTTCGAGCCCACGTAAGGGCAGGTCGGGTGGGGGATGGTGTCGGTAACCCAACGATGTTGCGATTGCTGGTGCATTCAGACAAGAATCTCGATACACGCTGGATGACCGAGAAACGCTTGCGGGCTGGCTGTGAACCCGTAGGCGCCGGATTGGAAGATCACCACCAGATCGCCGGGATGTGCCTCGGCAAGTTCCATTCGGTCGGCCAGCAGGTCAAGCGGGGTGCACAGCGGCCCAACGACTGAAACAATTTCGCGGATTTCGGGAATCATTTTGTTGCCGATGGCGACCGGGTAGTTCTTGCGGATCACCTGACCGAAGTTACCCGAGGCCGAAAGGTGATGGTGTAGACCACCATCGGTCACATGAAAAATTTGCCCACGCGATTCCTTGCGGTCGACAATGCGAGAAACATAAACTCCGGCTTCGCCGACCAGATAGCGTCCCAGCTCGATGACCAGTTCGGCTTCGGGCAGTTCGCTCTTTGCGCGCTCGGCAAGGGTGATCAGATGGGCGCCGATGGGGGAAAGATCGAGCGGCTGCTCACCGGGGAAGTAGGGGATGCCAAAACCACCGCCGAGATTGAGGAAGCGCACCGGGGAGGGGGCTGATTTTGCGAGGGTCAGTGCCAATTCGTAGCTTTTGTACTGGGCTTCGACGATGGCTTCGGGTTTAAGGTTTTGCGAGCCGGCAAAAAGGTGGAAGCCTTCAAACGAGAGACCCGCCCTGCCGATTTCAGCCAGCAGACCGGGAACCTGCTCTGCGTCCACACCGAACTGTTTGGGGCCACCGCCCATTTTCATGCCCGAGCTTTTCAGCTCGAAATCCGGGTTGACGCGGACGGCGATACGCGCCTGGCCGCCTGTTTCGTGGCAGATTCGAGACAGTTCGGCGACTTCCCGGAAGGATTCGATATTGATCAGGATGCCGGCGGCAACGGCACGTTTCAGCTCGTCCCGGCTTTTTCCGGGGCCGGCAAAACTGATGTCGTGCGGGTTGGCACCACAATCGAGGGCAATTTTCAACTCGCCGCCCGAGGCGACATCGATGCCATCGACCAGCCCGGCCATATGGCACACCAAGGCCGGCATCGGGTTGGCCTTCATCGCATAATGCAGCTTGATCGAAGCCGGCAATGCGGTGCGCAGTTGCGCGACGCGTTGCGCGAGCAGTTGCCGGTCGTAGGCATAAAAAGGCGTTTGCCCGACGCGCGCGGCAAGGCGGGTGAGTGGAATGCCGCCGACGAGCAGCTCGCCGTCAGCAACGGAAAACTGATTCATGAGGGCATGAACGGGTAGCTTACGTTCGCTGAATTGCATGTTTTATCCTGGGAAACTTGTCGGGTTATGCCACGCTAACCAGATAACCAGACTTGAGGGAATTTTGGTTATTGATGACGAAGATTTATACAAGGGAGTGCGTCTTAAGCCAATCCTTGAGCGCAGCGTTCATGCGCGTTTGCCAGCCTGGACCTGAGGCGCGAAAGGCGGTCAGCACGTCTTTGTCGACTCGGATTGCGACCTGTTCTTTTACACCAGAACCTGCAGGTCGACCGCGACGCTTGCGTGCTGACGTGACACCGGCGATCAATTCGGCGGCTGTTGCCGGGCGGTCGGACTCGGTTTTTCCGTCCCATACGAAATCTTTCTCATTTGGCACGGC
>JAYSZS010000029.1:0-6006 GCA_043737935.1 Propionivibrio sp.
CCCTTGGTTTCGCGCAGATAACGTAGCAGCTTGCCGTCGCCACAGCCCAGGTCGAGTACGCGCTCAGCCGGCGGAATCCAATTGGCGATGACGGCAAAATCGAAACGCTCGCGTTCCTTGGCCGTAAGCGGGTTGCCATTGCTCATGTCGATATGTTCTCCAGATAGGCGCGCAGCACGGCGTGATAGTGGGCGTCGTCGAGCAGAAAGGAGTCGTGCCCTGCATCGCAGTCGATCTCGGCGTAGGCGACATGGCGCCGGTTGTGCAGGAGGGCGAAAACGATCTCGCGCGAACGTGCCGGTGCAAAGCGCCAGTCGGTCGAGAAGCTGGCGACAAAGAAGCGGGCTGTGGCACGCGCCAGGGCGGCGGCAAGATCGCCCTGGTAGGCGTAAGCCGGATCAAAATAATCGAGCGCCTTGGTCGTAATCAGATAGGTATTGGCGTCGAAGAAGTTGGCAAACTTGTCGCCCTGATAACGCAGGTAGGATTCGATCTCGAAGTCGACGTCATAGCTGAACTGGTGTTCGCCGTGGTGCAACTGGCGACCGAATTTCTCGCCCATCTGGCTGTCCGACAGGTAGGTGATGTGGCCGACCATGCGCGCCAGCCGCAGCCCTTTGCGCGGCACCACACCGTGTTCGGCGTAATGGCCGCCATAAAAATCGGGGTCAGAAAGGATGGCTTGCCGGGCCACCGCATTGAAGGCGATGTTCTGCGCCGAAAGCTTGGGCGCCGAAGCAATCACCATGGCGTGCCGGATGCGCTCAGGAAATTGCAGTGACCATTCGAGCGCCTGCATTCCGCCCAGGCTGCCGCCGATGACGGCAGCCCAGGTGTCGATGGCGAGGTGGTCGGCGAGCCGGGCGTGTGCCGCCACCCAGTCCTCGACCGTGACCATCGGAAAATCGGCGCCATAGCGTTTGCCGGTTTCCGGATTGACCGAGATCGGGCCGGTCGAACCGTAGCAGCCGCCGAGATTGTTGACCCCGACAACAAAAAACTTGTTGGTATCCAGCGGCTTGCCCGGACCGACCAGGTTATCCCACCAGCCAACGTTCTTCGGGTCGTCGGCGTACACACCGGCAACGTGATGGCCACCGGAAAGAGCGTGACAAACCAGCACGGCATTCGAGCGAGCGCTGTTAAGCGTGCCGTAGGTTTCGAAGGCGAGATCGAAACCGGGCAGCAAGGCGCCACACTTGAGCCGCATCGGCTCATTGAAACGGACTCGTTGCGGAATAACGACTCCGACAGAATATTTTTTTGACATCGTTATCTAATCGGAAAAAGTAAACTTGTAAAACTTAGTTGAGCGAAATGCCAATATCGTAGGGCCTCCTCACCGGCCTCCTCCCGCAGGGAGAAGGGTGCCAACCCGCTCGCCCAGCGGTAGAGGGTTGGGGTGAGGGCCAAAAACCCTCGCCAACTTGATGTTGCGGAGGTCACGCTCGACTGATGTTTCCAGGATAAACCAGTCGGCCTGAAAACAATGGATTGGGCTGGCCCTGTATCAAGAGATAGCATTCGCGGTGTAAATGCCTGACTCAGGCATTGAGGCGTTCAATCTGTTCCTGGATTTTCGCTGACTCCTCAAGACGCAGTATGCGACGTACAATCGGAATGACTTCAGAAATATCGCTCTGCTTCACCTTCTGCTTGACTGCGGGGATCTGCGCCGGGTGCATCGAAAATTGGCGCAAACCCATACCCAGCAGCAGGCGGGTCAGCTTGGGGTCGCCCGCCAGTTCGCCGCACATCGAAACCGGAATATTGACTTTCTCGGCGGTGCTGATGACGTGTGCCAGCAGCATCAATACGGCGGGGTGCAGCGGATCGTAGAGGTACGAGACCTGCTCATCGCTGCGGTCGATGGCCAGCGTGTACTGGATCAGATCGTTGGTGCCGATCGAAAGAAAATTCATGCGGCGCAGGAAGATGCCGACCGCCAGTGCCGCCGCCGGAACCTCGATCATCCCGCCAATTTCGATATTCTCGTCGAAAGAAATCTTTTCCCCGCGCAGGCTGGATTTTGCCTGTTCCAGCGCGGCCAGTGTCTGGTCGATCTGATGCGCGTGCGACAGCATCGGAATCAGGATCTTGACCTTGCCCAGCCTGGAAACACGCAGAATGGCGCGCAACTGTGACTGGAACGTTTTTGGTTCGGCCAGCGAGAGACGAATCGAGCGCAGGCCAAGCGCCGGGTTATCGCGTTTACGCTCACCGATCGCGTCGTCCGAATGAATGTTCTTGTCATTACCCAGATCAAAGGTACGGATCGTTACCGGACGTCCCTGCATGCCTTTGACGACCTTGCGATAAGCCTCGAACTGCTCGTCTTCGCTCGGCATGTCACCGCGACCGAGAAAGATGAACTCGGTACGGAACAGACCGACACCCTCGGCGCCGCTTTCAAGAGCCACCGTAACGTCGCTCGGATCTTTGATATTGGCGAGCAGGTCGATTTTGACCCGGTCGAGTGTTGTTGAGCGCGTAGTTTTCAGCAACTTGAGCTTCGAGCGCTCGATCTCGATCTGACATTTCTTGAGCGCGTATTCTTCCAGGATGCGCGCATCGGGGTCGACGATCACCACGCCGCGCGTACCGTCGACAATCAGCGTTTCCTTGTCGCGAATCAACTGACGCGCGTTGTGCAGACCGAGCACGGCCGGAATTCCCATGCCGCGCGCCAGGATCGCGGTGTGCGAGGTGGAACCCCCGACATCGGTAACGAACGAAGCGAAATTCTGGTCCTTGAAGGCCATCACCTCGGACGGAGAAAGATCATGGGCAACGACAATCAGGTTTTCTCCCTTGACTCCCTTGGCCGCCTTGGCGGCCGAATGGCCCGGCCGGCCAACCAGTTCGCGGACGACGCGTTCGACGACCTGGCGCACATCGTAGCTGCGCTCGCGCAAATAAATGTCTTCGATCTTTTCGAACTGCGTGACGAGAAGTTCCATTTGCTGCACGATCGCCCATTCAGCGTTGCAACGCCGTTCACGAATGATCTGCTTGGGCACATCGGACAACTCCGGGTCGGACAGGATCAACAGATGCAGATCAATGAAGGCACCGATATCGGTCGGCGCCTTGCCCAGGCCATTCCTGATCACCCCGAACTCGGTGCGTACCCGGGCCAGTGCCGATTCGAAACGGGCGACTTCCTTCTCCACCATGCGTTGCGCGATGACCAGATGCGAGACCTCGAGCGTTGCCTGCGAGATCAGGTGCGCCTGGCCAATGGCGATGCCGTTCGAGACGGCGAGACCGTGCAGAGTGAAGCTCATGGTTTGCTTATTCTCCTTCGCCGAATTTGTCAGCGATCAGACGGAGGAGCGATTCGAGTGCCGCTTGCTCATCGCTGCCGAGGGTTTCAATCACAATCGTCGACCCCTTGCCGGCCGCCAGCATCATCACCCCCATGATGCTTTTGGCGTTGATCCGTCGCGCCCCCTTCTCCAGCCAGACTTCGGAATCGAAGCTGCCGGCCAACTGCGTCAATTTGGCCGAAGCGCGCGCATGCAAGCCCAGTTTGTTGACAATTTCGGTTTCAGCACGTGCCATCAAGATATCCTGTCGATTAATCGGCTAAGGTAGGGGCATGCAAATGACGCCATCGTGGCCACCACTGATGGCTTTTTGCAACACTGTTTCCATACTGCTCTGGCGATAGGTCAGGACGCGCAACAGCATCGGCAGGTTGACACCGGCAACGCCTTCGACGCGGCCCGGCAGCAGCAGCTTCAAACCGAGATTGGACGGCGTTGCACCCAGCATATCGGTCATGATCAACACCCCGCCGCCCTCATCAACCTCTCCCAAACGCAAGCGGGCGAGAGGCAGCATGTCCAGCGGGTCGTCCTGCGCGGTAACGCCGAGCTGGCCGATCAATGGCGGGCGTTTGTTGAGAACCTGGCACACGTTCTGAATCAGGCTTTCGCCAAATGTGCCGTGTGTTATCAGGAGAATGCCAATCATCGTACGTTCCTGTGAGATCAACCAGCATTCTAAGTGATTCCGTGGTTTTCGGAAGGGCCGGAACTGCCTCAGGGAATAATTTCGAGCATTTTTGCCTGAACACCGACGAATTCAAGGCGGCGATGCAAAGCGGAGTTGACCTGCAGACGGCCCTCGGCATCGATACGCAACACCTGGCCGACCGCCAGCTTTTTCGCCAGCGCCGGCCAGTCGGGGCCGGCGATGAAGAGCGGCTTGGACGCCGCATCGGAGAGCGTGCCCGCCGCCGGGCGCGGCGTAATCAGTACGGTCAACGACTGCGTGTGCATGACCGGCGCACCACTGCGCGGATCGAGCAGGTGGCAGTAGCGCTTGCCGTCGAGTTCAAAGTAGCGCTGGTAGTCGCCGGATGTGCCAATGGCTTCGCCGTCGTTGAGTTCAAGCGTAGCCAGCGGCCCCGGCTGACGCGGATGCTGGATGCCGACGCGCCAGCGCTCGCCGTTCTTCGTTCCGAGCGCCAGGACGTTACCACCAATGTTGATCAATGCGTTATTTACGCCTTGCGCACGCAGAATGTCCGCCGCCCGGTCAAGTGCAACTCCTTTGAGATAACCGCCGAAATCCAGCGCTACGGCCCGGTTGCGGCTGCTCACGCGCAACCCATCACGTTGCAGGTCGGCAATGCCGGGATGCGCCGCACGCCACCTGGCGAGCAACTCGGGATCGGGCAGGGCAGCCTTGAATTCATCCGACTGAAAGCCCCACAAGCGGATCAGGCCACCGATGCCGGGATCGAAAAGCTGCTCGCTGCCCGCCGCAATGCGCTGCGCGTCGGCGATCAGGGCGGCCATCTCTGGTGTGACTTCCAGCGTTTTGCCGGCGGCGATGGCCTCGTTCAGCGTGCTCAGTTCAGACGCCTGCCAGGCGTGGTAAGTACGATGCAGGCGGTCGAATTCGCGCAACACGGCCGCCGCCGCCGGACGCGCCTTCGCGTCGTCGAGGCCGGCAATCAGCACTTCGACACGAGTGCCGAAAACGAAGGACTCCTGATGGTGCAGTGGTGCCCTGGTGCAGGCCGCCAGAAAAAATACCAGGGCGGCCACAAAAGCTAGGCGAGCAGCGGGCATTCACGCTTCAGCGCGGCGATGAAAAGAGCGGCAGCGTCAAAACCCGTCTGTTCGCAGATTTCGACCATGCAGGTCGGGCTGGTGACGTTGATTTCAGTAAGCCAGTCGCCGATCACGTCGATACCGACCAGCAGTAGTCCACGCGCGGCCAGTACCGGCGCCAGTGCGCCGGCGATTTCGCGGTCGCGAGCGCTCAGTTCGCGCGCCACACCCGTTCCGCCGGCGGCCAGATTACCGCGTGTCTCACCCGCCCTCGGGATGCGTGCCAGACAAAACGGAACGACTTCACCGCCAACGATCAGAATACGCTTGTCGCCGTCGACGATCTCGGGGATATAGCGTTGCGCCATGATCGTGCGTGTACCATCGAGTGTCAGTCGGTCCTGCATCAAGGTCTCGACGATGACGTTGCGGTTCGGATCGTCGTGACGGACTCGAAAAATCTGGCTGCCCCCCATGCCGTCAAGCGGCTTGAGAATGACATCGCGCTGCGTGTCGATGAAGCCATGGATACGGGCGGCCTCGCGCGCCACCAGCGTCGGCACAGCGAAGCGTGAAAATTCGGCGACGGCGAGCTTCTCGGAGTGATCGCGCAGCGCCTGCGGCCGGTTGAAAATTCGCGCGCCTTCGGCTTCGGCACGTTCGAGCAGCCAAGTGCTAGTAATGTACTCGAAGTCGAAAGGCGGGTCCTTGCGCATCACCACGGCGGCAAAATCGCGTAGCGAAACGGCATGGCGGTCAATCTCGACAAACCACTCAGCATCGTCTACGGTCAGTTCCAGATGCACCGCTTCGGCGCACACGCCGTGCAGCGCCGACCAATGAATGGCCGACTGCTGAATTGCCCACACGGCATGGCCGGCCGCCTGCGCCGCCCGCATCATGGCCACGCTCGAATCCTTGTAGGCTTTCAGCGAAGCGA
>JAYSZS010000030.1:0-6003 GCA_043737935.1 Propionivibrio sp.
ATTTTTTTATCCTCAAACTCACGTTTCCTGCGGGCTAAGAAGTTTAGGGTGGGTCAGGATTTCCTCACCGCCACCGTGGATGTGGGCGGTGTAAGCCGAACCAGGGGCATATCGGACGATGCTGGTCGAGCGCCCTAACTCGGCACCGACCCGGTCCAGCATTCGCCGTTCGACGCCAGCCTGAGGCGATTGACGCCAGGCCGCATCCGCTGCATGCGCCACCATCCGCAGGTCGAAATCGTCATTCATGCGGTTAAGGGTTTGGGCAAGCGATTCTCGCGATCATGCGTTTTGCTTTCAATCGAAAGTTGAGCGTGTCGCTTATGCCCACCTGTTATTTGACGATTTCCAGAAGTTCAACTTCAAAAACCAGCGTCGAGTCGGGAGGGATCGTGCCGGGAACACCCCGGCTGCCGTAAGCCAGGCCGGGCGGACAAACCAGTCTTGCCTTGCCGCCTGTTTTCATCGTCTGTATGCCTTCGGTCCAGCACGGGATGACCCGGTTCAATGGAAAGGTGGCCGCTTGCCCGCGACTGTAGGAGCTGTCAAATTCCTTGCCGTTCTCCAGAACGCCCCGGTAGTGAACCTTGACGGTTTCGCTGCTCTTGGGGGTGGCGCCCGTACCTTCCGTGAGCGTGGTGATCACGATTCCAGAGGCGATCTTTTCTACTCTGGGTTCAGCCGCAGCGGCGGGAAGAGAAAGTGTGATCAGCATGGCAAGGCTTGTTGCGGCGAGTTTCTGCATGTCTTTGTCCTTTATGAGTGTTTGAAATTCTATTACGCGGTGTACGGGAAATGGGATTGTGCCGCAAATTCGGAGAAAATCCGATCTCCCTTGAGCAGTGCGGCTTGCTAAAGTACATTTCAAAAACAGGAATCGGCTATCATACGTGTCCGAGTTACTTGAGATTCCTGGTCTGTAGTTAAAACCCCTTGGCTAAACGTTAAGCCTACAGCCGGTCGGGGACTTCGGACGCATCATGCCGAAGCCGGGCTTTCGCCAGTTCGCTCAGCATGCTCCGGTATAAGGTAAAGTACTGTCGATGCGGGTTTGCCGTGCGTTGAATTGGAAACGCAGGGTCATCGTGCTGCTCCTGCACCACGGGAGTTCGACGGGAAAACCGCCCTTGAGTCAGTGCAACGCTCGAATTTCATTGAAACCAACGATCAGGCCGCACAATACATCGTTTGCGGACGTTGTCCCAGATAGTCTTCAGGTATTGATATTAACCTCTGATATTGAACTGCCATGCTTTTGATCGAACTCGTTATTTTGTTGCTGTTGTGTGCCGTGGCCCTCGGATGGCTCGCCAGACACTTCAAATTTCCCTATCCCATCGCACTGGTCGTTGGCGGGCTGCTGCTTGGTTTGATACCAAAGCTGCCCCAGTTTCCCTTCAATCCACAGTTGATCTTGGTCGTGGTCTTGCCCCCGATCCTCTATCAAACCGCGCTATTGACCTCGTGGAACGACTTCAAGGCCAACATCCGTCCGATCAGCCTGCTGGCGATCGGTCTCGTGATCGCCACCACGCTAACCGTCGGCGCCGTATTCAAATTGCTGGTACCCACCGTTCCCTGGGCCGCCGCCTTTGTCCTCGGCGCCATCGTTTCTCCGCCCGATGCGGTTGCGGCCACCGCCATCCTCTCCAGGCTCAACATCCCGCGCCGCGTGGTTACGGTGCTGGAAGGGGAAAGCCTGGTTAATGACGCTTCCGGTCTGGTCATTTACAAATTTGCCATCGCCGCGACACTGACCGGGGTATTCTCGCTGATGGACGCCAGCCTTCAGTTCGCCATGGTGTCGCTCGGTGGCATTGCGCTGGGAGTTGTGTTCGCCATCGTATTCATTGCCATTCACAAACGTCTTGGCGATCCCTTTATCGAGGTTCTGACCTCGCTTGTCATACCTTACGTAGCCTATATCGTCGCCGAATCGGTACATGTTTCGGGCGTCTTGGCCGTTGTCGCGGCGGGGCTGGTGCGCGGACGCTATGCCCCGGAGATTGCATCGGCCCAGATGCGCATCATTGCGCGCTCGGTCTGGAACCTTTTCGTCTTCATGCTGAACAGTCTGATCTTCATCCTGATCGGCATCCAGATGTCGGACGTGGTGGAAAAGCTGTCCCGCTATTCGACGCGCGAACTGATTGGCTGGGGCACGGCCATCAGTGCAGTAGCGATTATCGTCCGCTTTGCCTGGGTCTATCCTTTTGCCTATCTACCGCGCTGGCTGAGCGGCAGCTTGCGTAAAGACGAGCCGTCGCTGTGCAAGCGCGAGCTGGCAATTGTCAGTTGGTGCGGCATGCGCGGCATCGTTTCACTGGCCGCCGCGCTGGCTATCCCGATGACGCTGCCCAATGGTTCCCCTTTTCCGCAGCGCGACCTGATCATCTTTCTCTCGTTTTTTGTCATTGCAGCAACACTTGTCGGACAAGGGCTGACCTTGCCCTTCCTGATTCGCAAGCTCAAGGTCGGCTCCAAGTGGAACATTCACAGCGAACAACAGCGCGTGCGTGCCACCATGAGTGAAACGGCAATTGCTGCCATTGACCAGATCATGGCCCGCGAAGGTGCGCCCAGGGAGTGGGCCGATCAGCTGCGTGCTGAAATTGCCGACCGGATCATACTTGCTGCCCCGGGCGGAGTCGAACACACCCCGCGTAGCGAATTGGTGATGCGTCTGCGCCAGGCGGTGATTCGGGCTGAACGCAAAGAACTGATTCGCATGTGGCGCGAGAATGAAATCAGCGACGAGGTGATGCGCCACCTTGAAGAGATCCTGGACTACCAAGAAGCGCACCGATAGATCGCTATTGAACACCCGCTTGACGTGAAGCTGGATATGGCAAGGCAATTAATGAGTTTTCGTTTCCGCCGACGCCGGCTTGCCGCTGTTCGACTGGGCGATGTCGAGTTCCCTGGCCCTGGCCGGGGTGATGATCTCCAGCAGGTTAATCACCTTCTTGACCCCGGAGGTGGTGCGCGCAACACTGATGGCCGAGTCTGCCTCCGGCTGGGTCACCATTCCCAGCAGAAAAACGACGCCTGCTTCGGTGACGACCTTGACATGCACCGGATTGAACTTGCCGGAATCGACCATGCGACCCTTGGACTTGGAGGTGATGTAGGAATCGTTGCTACGATCCGAGAACGAGCTGACGGGCCCAACCGTCAGTTCGTTATTGACGCCCTGCACGTTGTTTACACTGCTAACGATGAGTTCAGCTTCGGCCTTGTCTTCGGCCGAGGGGACTTCGCCGGTCATCAGTACCTTGCGGTTGAAGCTGGTGAAGTTGATGTGCACCTTGTCGCCGAGCTTCTCGCCGACGCGTGCGCTGGACTTCCATTCGATGGTTTCGTCTTCGGTTTGCGTTCCAAGCGAGCGGCGGTCGAAAACAGACAGCGCACCCGCCGTGGCCCCCGCGGCAATCATGGGGACGCAACCTTGTAGCAAGGGCAATGCGGTGGCGCCAAGCAGCAGCGCAGCAATGACGTGTTTTTTCAATCTTCAACTCCTAAAAGCAGGCCGTCAATACCATCACACAGGCAGTGGATGGTCAGTAAATGGACTTCCTGAATGCGTGCCGTACGCTCCGAGGGTACGCAAATGTGGATGTCGCTGTCGAGCAATAACTCGGCGATCTCGCCACCGCCTTTGCCGGTCAGTGCCACGACGCGCAGCTCGTTGTCGTGCGCGGCGTGAATGGCCGCGATGACATTGGCCGACTTGCCCGAGGTCGAGATGGCCAGCAACACGTCACCTGGTTGACCGAGCGCACGCACCTGTTTGTCAAAAATGGCCGTGAAGCCGTAATCGTTGGCGATCGCCGTCATGATCGAAGTGTCGGTGCTCAGCGCAATCGCCGCCAGGCCCTGGCGCTCCATCTCGAAGCGTCCGACCAGCTCGGCAGCAAAGTGCTGTGCATCGGCAGCCGAGCCGCCGTTGCCGCAGGAGAGGATCTTGCCATTGCCGAGCAAACACCCGACCATGGCCTCGACGGCTTCGGCAATCGGTGGGGCAAGCATTGCGCTGGCGTCCACTTTGGTCTGGGCACTTTCCTGGAAGTGCTGGCCGATGCGCGAAATCAGATTCATGGATTTTGTTGCCCCGAACGTGAAATAGGTTCCTAGTCTAACATCACAGGACCAGATAGACCTCAAACTCGACTCGCTGCCAGGGATTGGAGTCGTTGCGCAATTTTGAAACGCGCGCTTCTAGCTTCTCGCCTGCATCAAGAGCGCGCGCCACGGCACGGTTCTCGGCGCGCGGCACGTAGCCCAGTTGCTGGCCGTTCCAGTCCACCCGCACCGCATTGCGGTCGTGGCGGTTGTCCGGCTCGCGCGTCAGCGTCAGGCGGTCACCCGGCCGGATTTCGTCCCACACCCTGGCGACGGCATAGAACTGGCTGCCGGCCAGCGGCGAACTCTGCACCAGGATTTCTACCGATTCGGCCTGGGCGGGGGGCCAGCCGATCAGGCAGACGAATAGTAGGTAAATTCGCAGGCTAATTCGCAGCAAACGCATCGCTGATCCATTCGATGTTTTTTTCAGTACTTGCATCGAGCAGGATGCAGTCAAAGCGGCAATCCGAGTCGGCTTTTGCGTGAGCCGCCAGATAATATTGTGCGGCAAGAATGATTCGCCGCTGCTTGCTCGCGGTGATGCTTGCGCCCGCCCCGCCATAGGCCGCGTTGCGGCGCAGGCGCACCTCGACAAAAACGAGCACTTTTCCGTCACGGCACACGAGGTCGATTTCACCGCCGCGACAGCGATAGTTGCGTGCCACGACGAGCCACCCGCGCTTTTCAAGAAAACGTGCCGCCATTTCCTCGGCATGTTTGCCGCTGAGGTTGCGGCTGAGCTTGTCAATGACCTTGGCACCTTGGCTCGTGGTATTGTTGTCATTCATAGTTTTTGTGACCGCCATGACGCAAGAATCTCCCGCATTATATGTAGTTCCGACGCCGCTCGGAAACCTTGGCGACATTACGCAGCGCGCCATCGAGATTTTGCGCCAGGTGCCGTGGGTTGCTGTCGAGGATACCCGCCATAGCGCTCCTCTGCTCAAGCATTTCGGCAGCAGCGCCCGCTTGCTGGCCGCGCACGAGCACAACGAGGAGGCGGCGGCGCAGCAGGTGATCGCACACCTGGTCGACGGCGCTTCGGTGGCACTGATTTCCGATGCCGGTACGCCGGCCGTTTCCGACCCTGGAGCGCGGCTGGTGGCGCGGGTGCGGGCGGCCGGTTTTCGTGTCGTTCCGCTGCCCGGGCCCTGCGCCGCCGTGGCCGCGCTCTCGGCCTCCGGTCTGGCCGAGGCACATTTCCTGTTCTATGGTTTTTTGCCGGCCAAGGCCAGGCAGCGTGAAGACGCACTGCGCGGGCTGACGGCCTTGCCATACGCTCTGGTCTTTTACGAAGCGCCGCATCGTATCCTGGAAACGGTCGCAGCGCTGGCCGCGGTATTCGGCCCCCAACGCACGCTGGTCATCGCGCGCGAACTGACCAAGCTGTTCGAGACGATCCACAGTTGCCCGCTTGGCGAAGCGCACGACTGGCTGACCGCAGAGGCCAACCGTCAGCGCGGAGAATTCGTGCTGCTCGTTTCCGGCGCGCCGAAGGCCGTTGACGATGGCGAAGGTGAAGGCGAACGAGTCCTCAAGTTCTTGCTCGACGAAGGCTTGTCGGTCAGGCAGGCGGCGAAACTGGCGCACTCGATCACCGGAGCCGGAAAGAACGCAATGTATGAACTGGCACTGATAATCAGGAAGAGCGTGTAGAGCGAGTACAACGTGTGCAACGTGCAGGTCGGGCTGGCGCAACGTTTCGAGGAGGATTTGCTCCGCAGCATAACCCGACGCGCGAACATAAGCTTCGCTTTTCTCGGGTTAGCCCAGATTTGCTCTAAGGAAACACTGAATAAGTAGCAAAAGAAGTGAACGATCTTTTAGTCATGTCATCAAAGAAATGGGATCGATCACGGGGGTTAAGACGATGAAGCA
>JAYSZS010000031.1:0-5985 GCA_043737935.1 Propionivibrio sp.
GTGAATAAACAAGCGCGGTCTTCATGAACGATAGCATGCCGTGAAACTTGATGCCGTGCAGGATCGATTGGCGCATCGGCAAACCCAGATCAGCAAGGCAATCCATGGAAAAAACCCCCAGGTAGGCGAGATTGTGAATGGTGAAAACGCTCGCCGTATTCAGCCCCGGGTTCTGGGCCATGTAGATGGGCGCCAGTCCGGCGTGCCAGTCGTGTGCATGGACATTATCAGGCCGCCAGTCAGAGTCGAGTTCTCTAGAAGCCATATGCGCGGCAACCCAACCCAGGAGTCCAAAACGGCGATGATTATCGCTCCAGTCGGAACCATCAGGGCCGACATAAATATTGCCTTGACGTTGATAGAGGAATGACGCATCAATCACATAAGCCTGCAAGCCGCTGTCCGACAGGTTACCGACGTGGATCGTAATAACAGCCACAGGCTGGACCAATCCGGATGACCGGTTTAAGACTGAGCATTCCATTGAGGATACCAGGAAAACCGGGCAACAAAACGCGGACATCAAGCCCGCGTTTGGCAAGTGCTGGAGGTAGCGAGCCAATGACATCAGCCAGACCGCCCGCTTTTACAAGAGGATAGATTTCAGAAGCGACGTGTAAAATGCGCATCAATTGCGGGTTGGATAAATTTCAGGGAATCCGTTCGAGCATCTTCCGTGTCACCAGCGTTATGCCATTGGGAGTTCGTCGGAAGCGCCGCGCATCATCTTCATGGTTTTCCCCAATAACCATTCCCGCGGGAATACTCACGCCGTGGTCAATAATGCACCGGTTCAGTCTCGCTCCACGACCAATTTCGACATCCGGCAACAGCACCGACCAGTTAACTTTAGCGTGGGAATGAACGCGACACGATGAAAAGAGCAAGGTGCGGTTCATTTCACCCGAAATAATGCAGCCGCCGGAAACCGTTGACTCTATTGCAAGACCGTGGCGATCAATCTGGTTATGCACAAACTTGGCAGGGGGAAGCTGCTGCTGATAGGTCCAGATCGGCCAGTCGCGATCATAGAGATTCAAAGCCGGTACCGTCGCCGTTAAGTCGACGTTGGCTTCCCAATAGGCATCAAGGGTACCCGCATCGCGCCAGTAGTCTTCCTTGTCCGGCGCTTCTTCGGGTGCGTGAACACAACTGCGATCAAATGAATGAGACATCGCACAACCGTTCTGTACGGCGCGCGGAATGATGTCCTTGCCGAAGTCATGGCTGGAATTCGGATCAGTAATGTCGCGCAATAACTCTGCGTAAAGATACTTGGCGTTGAAGATGTAGATTCCCATGCTGCATAGCGAACGATCCGGCTTGCCGAACACAGCCGGCGGATCGGCAGGCTTTTCAACAAATTCGGTAATTCGTCGATTGGCATCAACCGACATCACCCCGAACTCGCTGGCATCCTTGCGCGGCACCTCGATACAGGCCACCGTACATTCAGCTCCACTCTCGACATGATCGACCAGCATGGCCGCATAGTTCATTTTGTAAACGTGATCGCCGGCAAGAATCAGGACATATTCCGGTGCCGGCCTGTAATTTTCCAGAATGTCAATATTCTGATAAACCGCATCCGCCGTTCCACGATACCAGGACTCTTCATCCACACGCTGCTGCGCCGGTAACAAGTCGACGAACTCGTTAACCTCGCCACGCAGGAAACCCCAGCCGCGCTGCAGGTGGCGCAACAGGCTGTGCGACTTGTACTGTGTCACTACCCCGATGCGCCGGATGCCCGAATTAACGCAGTTGGACATGGCAAAATCGATAATCCGGTACTTGCCACCGAAATAGACGGCTGGTTTAGCCCGACTGTCGGTCAACTCGTACAAGCGACTACCGCGACCGCCGGCAAGCACCAGCGCAACTGCCTTGCCGGGCAACTGAAAAGTCCGCCTTTCTAACATTTTGGCACGCTCCAAAAATATACCGGTCTACACTTAAGAAAAAACTGGCTTCAATGAAGCCTCTTGCTTTTAGCTGATCACATCCGGGGCTTTTCTTCCAGTAATCGCTGCAATGCCAGCCACCTTCTCGGCGAGCGTAATCAGCGGGGCCAAGGCTTCCTGCGCAGGTATCTCGTGACGGGTTGGATCCGCCTCGTAACGCTCAAGGTAGAGCCGCAAGGTAGCCCCCTCAGTGCCGGTGCCCGACAGCCGGAAGACAACCCGCGATCCGTCTTCAAGCAGAATCCTGACGCCCTGCCTTTCGCTACGCGAACCGTCAACCGGATCCGTGTAGCAGAAGTCGTCAGCCGCCTTGACATGAATTCCCGCGAATTCCATTCCGGCCAGCGTTGGCAGCTTTTGCCGAAGCGCAGCGAAAAGTTTGTCAGCCTTCGCTGTCTCGATGCCTTCGTAGTCATGACGCGAATAGACATTGCGACCAAAACGACGCCAGTGCTCACGGACAATCTGCGCCACCGGCTCGTTGCGGGCAGCCAGAATGTTCAGCCAGTAGAGCACCGCCCACAGCCCGTCTTTCTCACGCACGTGATTGGAACCGGTGCCGGCGCTTTCTTCGCCGCAAAGCGTTACCTTGCCGGCATCAAGCAGACTGCCAAAATACTTCCACCCAGTCGGCGTCTCATAACAGGGTATGCCGAGTTCTGCAGCGACTCGATCCAGCGCGCAACTGGTTGGCATCGAACGTGCCACTCCGGCTAGCCCCTT
Source organism: Propionivibrio sp. (assembly GCA_043737935.1). Classification (GTDB taxonomy): domain Bacteria; phylum Pseudomonadota; class Gammaproteobacteria; order Burkholderiales; family Rhodocyclaceae; genus Propionivibrio. Next base: position 2,688 of record JAYSZS010000031.1, read on the forward strand.
GGCGTAAGCAGGAATCAGTTTGTAATTGGCGGCAATAAGGGCAATGCTGTCGCTTGGGCTGACGATAAAACCTTTCCCGACGATCATGTTGCGATCACCATCACCATCTGACGCAGCGCCAAAGGACAGGCCGGAGTGGGGATCAGCAAGTGCCGACACCAGATCGGCGGCATAAACCGGGTTTGGATCCGGATGCCCCCCACCGAAATCCGGCAATGGTGTTCCATTCACCACCGTCCCGGCAGGTGCGCCGAGACGCCCCTCCAGAATTGCGTGGGCATAGGGACCATTGACCGCATGCATGGCATCAAAACGCATGCGGAAGTCGGGGCGCGCCAACAACTTGGCGATCTGCTCAAAGTCAAACAGTGACTCAAGCAGCTCGGCGTGATCGGCCACCGGGTCGATGATGCAAACGAGCATCTCACCAATACGCGTCTCGCCGAGACGGTCAAGGTCGATGTCTGCCGATTCAACGAGTCGATAAGCGCTGATTTCCTGGGTTCGCTTAAAAACAGCGTCCGTGAAATTTTCGTTAGCCGGCCCACCATTGCCAAGATTGTACTTGATGCCAAAGTCGTCATCCGGTCCGCCCGGATTATGACTGGCCGACAAGATGATACCACCGAAAGCCCCTCGTTTTCGAATCACCGCGCTGGCCGCTGGGGTAGACAATATGCCCTTGCAGCCGACCAGCACTCGACCAAAACCGGCGGCGGCGGCCATGCGCAGGATGATCTGAATGGCCACATCGTTGAAATAGCGGCCGTCACCACCCAGAACAAGCGTTTTCTCCTGCTGATCTTCCAGGTTATCGAAAATCGATTGAACAAAATTTTCCAGATAACCGGGCTGGCTGAAAACCTTGACCTTTTTACGTAATCCCGAAGTTCCGGGCTTTTGACCGGAAAAAGGAGTCGTCGCAACGGTGGTAATCTTCATGTCATTTTATCCTTGAGCAGTGCCAGGCGAAATTATAAAAACCCAGTGAGTTGAACCAGATGAAATCATGAAATGTGCTTGCGCGTGAAAGATAACAGCCCCTGTGTGGATGCGTCGAGCGACTTGGCCCGTTCCGCATCATCAACCGCAGGCAGGATTAGACTGGCAACCGCCTTGCCCAGCTCAACACCCCACTGATCAAACGAATTAATCCCCCAGATTGCTCCCTGCACGAATACCTTGTGTTCGTAGAGTGCAATCAGGGAACCCAGCGCACCCGGATTCAGGCTGGTCATCAGCAGCGTTGACGAGGGCTGGTTGCCGGCAAAAATCCGGTGTGGTAACAGGTCGGCTATTTCCTTCGGACTGAGCGACTCTTTTTCCAGGCTGGCGCGAACCTCGCCTTCTTTCCTGCCGAAAGCCAGCGCCGCACTCTGCGCGAAGCAATTGGAGAGCAGCGCCTCCTGATGCTTCGGCAAGGGATAGTCGGAACGCACGGCAGCAATGAAATCACAAGGCACGATACGCCCGCCCTGATGCAGCAACTGGAAAAACGCGTGCTGCCCGTTGTTGCCCAGTTCTCCCCATACGATGGGGCAGGTTGCGTAGTCCAGAGCTTCACCGTCGATGCTCACGGACTTGCCGTTGCTTTCCATTTCAAGCTGTTGCAGGAACGACGGGACGTACTTGAGCGATTCGTTGTAGGGCAGCACCGCATTGGTCGACGCCCCCAGGAAATTGGTATTCCAGAGACCAATGAGCGCCATGACCACCGGCAGATTGCGCTCGAATGGCGTCGTGCGAAAATGCTCGTCCATGCGCTCCGCACCACGCAGCATTTCGTCAAACGCATGCGGCCCGATGGCGATCATCAACGCCAGACCGACGGCAGACCACAGCGAATACCTGCCGCCCACCCAGTCCCAGATCGGAAAAACCAGATCCCGGCTCACACCGAACTCGACCGCTCGCTCGGGTTTGCTGGAAACCGCTGCGAAATGGTTTTCTGAAACCAGTTCATTGCCAAGATTCGCGCGTAGCCAGTCGCGTGCGGTGTTCGCATTAAACATGGTTTCTTGCGTGGTGAACGTCTTGCTCGCAACAATAAAGAGTGTCGTGCGCGGATCAAGCGTCTGCAACAGCGGCGCCAACTGTGCCCCATCGAGGTTCGATATATAGTGCACTTCAAGCACAGGATGGCTGATAGAGCGCAAGGCCTGACCCATCATTTTAGGTCCCAGATCGGAGCCGCCGATACCGATATTGACCACATTCCGAATCGGCATTCCCTTGTGTCCCGAGCATTTACCGTCGCGCAGACGGTCGGCAAACACGGCCATTCTCTGCCTCGTTGCAATTACGTCGGGCATCACATCAAACTGGCTGTTCGGGAACGGGCCGGCAGAACGGCGCAAGGCGGCATGCAGCACCGAACGCCCCTCGCTGATGTTGATACGCTCACCGGCAAACATGCGCTCGGTCCAATCCGAAACCTTTGCCTCCCGAGCCAGAGTGGCAAGCAATCCGAGCGTCTCGGTGGTCAGGCGCTGCTTTGAGAAATCGTAGAGGATGTCGTCAAACGTTAAGGTGAGTGAGGCAACCCGCTTTGCATCGCCGGCAAACAAGTCCCTTAGGTGTGTATTTGCGAAAGCCTGGCGATGGGCATTGATGGCCGCCCATGCGGGCGAAGCAGTGATCGTCATTTCGGTAACACCCCTCAGTTTAATGGTTTCCAGGGTCATGCCACTGCACAGCGCAGTGCATAACGCAATCCTAGCTATTCTATGCGAAATATTTACCGTTCCGCGATACTAAAATCATAAAAATTTGGACATCGACCCGGTTATCGGCACTCGATTTGCTGAAGAGCAAGCGCAGCGAGGTTGAGGAGGCGGCCCCTGGAATGACAGTGCGAGAACCAACCCAAGCCCACTCGGCACAGGTCGCCATTTGATTAAGGAATCGCCTGATGGGCAATAGGTCATGACACTCTGCCTTCGCTCGACGTGCGCAAATTTTATCCATGACCTCCAGCCGTCACCGGCACCCGTTTTGCAGAGCTTCCGGTCAGCTTCCAGTATCTAATCGATGAATGAATGCGACTCCCTTACGCTGGAACACGCTTTGTGATGCCCTTGAATTACCTATCCTCCGACCTGGCAATATATAATTCAGGGTGTTGTGAATGACGGTTCGTTTTTTTACCGTCTCGATCAACGACAAACCAATATGAAAATTGCCCTACCAAGATGATTTTCACGAATAAAGACAGGGAGTTAATTAAAATGCGCGTTCTGTTGATGACTAACGAGTTTCCGCCGAACATTTATGGCGGGGCGGGTGTTCACGTCGAGTA
>JAYSZS010000032.1:0-5982 GCA_043737935.1 Propionivibrio sp.
AATTCCTCTGGTGGCAGCATGGAGGCGATCAGCGCTTCCGGAATCAGCGAGAAGTAAAGATGAGTAGTCATTGTTGATGCCCCCTTGAAATAGTCGACTTCGTTTTGGATTAGCCCTGTTGCCCTAGCCACGAACAAGGGTTGACTAACTTGTTCGGGCCAAGACCGCCAGGACGCTACAGACTACATACTGCTACCGATCTTCTTCTTTGGCGACGATGCGCATACCGTAAAAACTGCGGAAAACAAATACAAGGTTGACGACAAGGAACAGAGCCGACATTGCCCACACCACGATTTGCAGCCCCTGCGCGTTCAGACCGACCGCCATTTCGACCGCCAGCAGGCCGAAAAGCGTCGTGAATTTGATGATCGGATTCATGGCCACCGAGGCGGTGTCCTTGAATGGATCGCCGACCGTGTCGCCGACCACCGAGGCATTATGCAAATCGGTACCCTTGGCGTGCATTTCGGTTTCAACAATCTTTTTGGCATTGTCCCATGCGCCACCGGCGTTGGCCATGAAAACGGCCTGATAAAGCCCGATGATCGCCAGTGAGATCAGGTAGCCGATGAAGAAGAAAGGCTCGATGAAAGCACAGGCCAGGGTGCCAAAAAACACCGCCATGAAGATGTTGAACATGCCTTTCTGCGCGTAGATCGTGCAGATCTCGACGACCTTCTTGCTGTCTTTCTGTGAGGCTTTGACGACCTCATCAAGCCGGATGTGCGTGCTGATGTACTCGACAGCACGGTAGGCGCCGGTAGAAACGGCCTGTGTGCTGGCCCCGGAAAACCAGAAAATCGTCGCACCACCGGAAATCAGGCCGAGCAGGAATGGCGGATGCAGCAAAGCAAGCTTGTCCATGTTTTCCGTGAGGCCCGCCGTCAGCAACATGACGATGGAAAAAACCATCGTGGTTGCTCCAACCACGGCGGTTCCGATCAATACCGGCTTGGCCGTGGCCTTGAAGGTGTTGCCGGCCCCGTCGTTCTCTTCAAGCAGGAATTTCGCGGTACGGAAATTAAGATCGAAGCCGAAATCTCTCTTCACCTCCGCCTCGATGCCGGGAATCTTCTCGATCATTGACAGTTCGTATACCGACTGTGCGTTATCGGTGACCGGGCCGTAACTGTCGACGGCGATCGTTACCGGACCCATACCGAGGAAGCCGAAGGCGACCAGGCCGAACGAGAACACCGCAGCCATCATCGCCGCCTTTGTGTAATCGGGATTGATCACTGTGGTCAACTCGAACTGCGACAGGATGTAGGCGCCGGACATCAGCCCGACGATGATCACGCCAATCCAGAAAGCCGAGAAGTAGCCGGCAACCAGGCCGGACAGGATATTGAGGCTGGCGCCGCCAGCCTCGGAAGCCTTGACCACTTCGCGCACGTGCTTGGAGTGGGTCGACGTGAACACCTTCACCACCTCGGGAATGATGGCGCCGGCCAGCGTACCGAGGGTGATGATCAGCGAAAGCTGCCACCAGAGGTTGGTGTAGGTTTTACCGGCAACCGCGAAGTTGCCGATCAGCAAGTACGACACGATGAAGGTGATGATCAGGGAAACGATCGAGGTGATCCAGACCAGCGAGGTCAACGGCGATTCAAAATTGAAGCGCGCCTTATCGCCGTACAGGCGCTTGGCGAGCACCTGATTGACCAGATAGGATATGCCCGAGGCCACGATCATCATCACGCGCATGACGAACAGCCAGACCAGCAACTGAACCTGCACCGAGGGCTCAGGAATCGCGAGCATGATGAAGGTAATCAATGCTACACCGGTGACACCGTAGGTTTCGAAGCCGTCGGCGGTGGGGCCGACCGAGTCACCGGCGTTGTCGCCGGCACAGTCGGCGATCACGCCGGGGTTGCGCGCATCGTCTTCCTGGATGCCGAATTCTATTTTCATCAAATCGGAACCAATGTCGGCAATCTTGGTGAAGATCCCGCCGGCAATGCGTAGCGCAGCGGCGCCGAGCGATTCGCCAATGGCGAAGCCGATGAAGCACTTGCCGGCCAGGTTCGGCGGCACGAATAACAGGATGCAGAGCATGATCAGCAGTTCCGTCGATATCAGCAGCATGCCGATCGAGATGCCCGACTTGATCGGAATGGCATACACGGGATAGGGTTTGGCCGTCAAAGAGGCAAATGCCGTACGGCTGTTCGCCAGGGTATTGATGCGTATGCCGAACCAGGCAACGGCGAAGGAGCCGGCGATGCCGATCAGGGAAAACGCCAGGATCAGCGCGACGTGGGGAGCCGGGAGTTGTTGAACGAAATAGAAGTAACCGATCATCAACACTGCGGTCAAAGCCTGCAGAATCAGCAGAAACTTGCCCTGGGTGATCATGTAGGTCTTACAGGTTTCGTAGATCAATTCGCTGACTTCGGCCATCGAGCCATGTACCGGCAGACTGTAAATCTGTCGGTAAATGGTGGCACCGAAGACCAAGCCGCCGAAGCATATCAGGAGTCCGTAGGACAGCAGCGACCAGCCGGACATCCCGCCGAGGAAAGATACCAGCGACGGATCGCCGAGGTCGGGAAGGATAAGATTGGCCTCACTGGATGCAAGGGCTGGAAGCGAACTCAGACCAGCGATGAAAAGCAAGGTGAACAACAGGCAACGTGCAAAATTTCGCCATGCCGTAACATACGCAGAATTTCCAAAAGTCATTATTCTTCCCCAAAAAAACAAGCCAAAGCGCTGCGATGGATATGTCGGTCCATTCAGAAAAAAATTCACATTTCCAGCAAGCAACTGATAATGCAGTTGAAGACAATAAAGACGCGCCGGTAATGTCCCAATAATACTGCGTCCGATCCTGCTAACAATTCAGACTTATGACCGTGCTGAATCAAAAGGCAAGAAGCTGCATGACATCATCAATTGCTTGCCGGCAACTTAGTACTGTCAGACGCACAAATGCACAGATTTATTGCCAAGTCACTCTGAAGCGTTGGCAAATATACTACGAGATTGCTGTTTGTGACCAGTTGTAACTCATGTTTTGTGGCCTTGAATGTTACCGGTTACCCGCCTTTTCGAAGTAGTACTGACGGGCAGGGTTGGCGTCAGCATTAAAATGCTATTATTCGTAACGGCGGGTCTCCCCGCATTGCAGGGTGGTTAACCTGGTCAGGTCCGGAAGGAAGCAGCCACAGCCATTTAATGCGAGTGCCGGGGGTAAGGCTCGCCACTTCCATTTCTGGCGTCGTGGCCGCCCGCTGTTTCAAGAAAAACGCTGCATGAAACGGCGATCAATCCGGTCCTTCCAGCGCCACGCCCATTCCCCGCCGGTGCTCAGCGGCCCCCAAGCCGCCAGTGCGTGGCGCTTTCCCGTACTGATCAGATAGAGTGCCATTTTTTGGGGTGCCCATCCTTGCATGGTTTTGCCAGTCAATACTGAGCGCAGATTGTTGGCGAGCACCGGGCCGGCTCGAACGGCAAAGACGCCGGACTTTGGTCTGGGTTCGGCATAAGCCGCGACATCGCCGGTGGCAAAAACAAAAGGATGGGAAGTGCTTTGCAGCGTTGCTGTGACGCTGATAAAGCCCTTTTCATCGCACGCCAGACCGCTTGCCAATGGCCAGGTCGGTGCGGCGGCGCCGGTCACAAGCAGGCTGACAGCGCAAGCCAGGCTCGTTGCATCGGAGAGCATGACTCGCCCCGGAAGGAATTCAATCGCGCGTCGATTCGCAAGGCAGGAGATCCCGCGTTGTTTGAGCAGCGCTACGACAGTATTTCGCAGACGTTCAGGGAGGCCCGATAACGGTAAAGCGTTGCCACCGATCAGCGTGACTTGCGCGTTGGCGAACTGCTCAAGAGTGAATCGTTGTTGAATGGCAAAGGCCAGTTCAGTGCCGGCTACGCCATCGCCGACGATGCTTAGCGTAAATCCCGAAGTCGCCTGGCGAGCCCGTTCCAGCAAGCCGGGCCAGGCGGCCACAAAACCTTCAATGGGCCGGATGGGCAAAGCGAATTCCAGGGCGCCGGGGGCGAAACCCAGATCAACGTGTGGACCACTGTCGATGGATGCCATGTCAAAGGAAATGGTTTCGCCATTGGCGCAGCGTACCTGTTTCAATTCGTTATCGAGTTCGGTACATGCGGTCTGTACAAACCGGATTCCGGCCCGACTGGCGAGCAGGCTGATCGGGATTGCGCACTGCTCGATGCTGTAGTGGCCGGCGATCCAGCCCGGCAGCATGCCTGAATAGATTTGCCGTGGATAAGGCGAGATGAGCGTTACTTCGCAATCGGGATACGGCGACCTGGCCAGTGCATCGAGTACGTACACGTGAGCGTGGCCGCCTCCGATGAGCAGCAATCGTCTCATGGCCTGGCTTTAGAGCGGAAAGCGCCGAAGTAGCGAGTCATGATGACCCCCTCGGTGAAGTCCTCAAGAATGGCAAGGCGTGCCAGATCAGCGGGTCGATCAATATCCCACAAGGTCAGCGGTTCTGCCCAGCGCAGGCCAAGCCCGGCCAGACGATCGCGTGTTTGTGCCATGACCTGCTCGCTTCCCCAGTCGATGTTTTCGAAGAGACGGGGTTGCAGTTGACGAAGACCGACCAGCACATAGCCGCCATCCTCGGCCGGAATGAAGACTGCATCGTGTCCATCACGCAGCAAATCGGCCGCCGTAGCTAAATGAGCGAGTTGCAGCGCCGGGCAGTCGGTACCGATCAACAACAGCGGACCACCATGAACCGCAAAGGCATGCGCCATGCGGGCTCCAAGATCGGGCCCCAACTGGCTACGGACATTGACTCCACAATGGGCATGCAGGGCACGGAAAAAATGGTGCTGCGTATCCGGAGCACACCACAGGGTAATCCTCCCTGAATCAATGCGTTTGGAATTATGCAGGGCGTTCAGGATCAGCTGGCGTTGCAGTCGTGCCGCACCAGCCGCACCGAGGGCTGGAATCAGCCTTGTCTTCGCTGCGCCTGGCTGCGGTGCCCTGGCAAAAATGGCAATATCCACCGACTAGCTCTGACGGGGAAGGGTGCCATAGCGAACGGCCAGTTTGTCAGGATCGGTCCCGAAAAAAAACCCGGCGCGCACACGCCACATGAGCAGGATGGTGCGCAAAACTCCATGCCGTTCCCAGCGCCGACCCGAGGTGACAACGCGTTCTCGCAGGCACGCCGGAGGAGCTATTCGTTTAAGCTTTTTCGACAGGACAATATCCTCCATCAAGGGTAACTCGGGATAGCCGCCCATCCGCTCGAATACCTCCCGGCGAACAAATATGGCCTGATCGCCAGTGGCAATGCCGCTCAGCCGGGAGCGCCAGTTCATCATGCGCTCGACGATACGCAACAAGGGGTGTTCGCCGTCGATGCGTACGTCGAATCGCCCCCAGAGTGCTCCGGACGAGATGACTTCATAAATACGCTCGAAGGCTGAACAGGGAAGGGCGGTATCGGCATGCAGGAAAAGCAGTACCTCGGAGCTACTTGAAAATGCGCCAGCATTCATTTGCACGGCACGGCCGCGCGGAGAATGAGTGACCAGATCTACCAGCGGGCCTGCCTGCTCTGCCGTGCTGTCTTCGCTGCCCCCATCAACAACAATCACGGTGGCACCCTTGCTGCGCAAAAATTGCAGCGCTTCAAGTTGCCAACGGATCCCCGCTGCTTCATTGAGCACGGGAATAATGACCGAGAGAAAGGGCTTGGGCATTGAGAGCGCTGATGCAAAACGTATAAAATGGTTGGGCCTACGCCCGGCTTGGCAAGCGTCCAGGGGTTTTTGGCGAGCGATGTATTACGCACGAACGGATGCAGTAATGCCAAACATGGTCATTTGCATTCTATCGCGCTTGCCGCTAGTCCCCCGTAACCGGTGCGAACGCTTGCGTACCTTTAGGGAATCACCGAACAAGTCATCGCAGCCAGGCGGCGGCAAAAAATTTGGACGACATTGTGAAGCAAAAGCAGTTTTTATCGAATAAACGAG
>JAYSZS010000033.1:0-5967 GCA_043737935.1 Propionivibrio sp.
CCGCCCTCACGAGTCAAATGGTAACCGTCTTCGTCACGAGTGAAGGGAACACCCTGTTCGACAAGCCAGTCAATCACACGACGAGCGTTCTCGATAACAAAACGAGTGACTTCAGGATCGTTGAGAAAGGCACCGGCAGTGATCGTGTCGCGAATGTGAGCTTCAATCGAATCATGGCTGTCCAGCACGGCAGCAATACCGCCTTGAGCCCAACTGGAGGCACTGTCTTCCAGAGCGCGTTTGCTGATCAAACCGACCTTGCAGGTTTTTGCAAGGCGCAGTGCCGCTGACTGCCCGGCCAGACCACTGCCAATAACGAGAATATCAAAACGAAGAATCACGTTACAAGCCCTGAAAAAAGGCTCTAACTATAACATGAGCACTTCGAGGCAATATCCCTGAAGGGATGAACGGGGTGTGATCGAAAGTGACGGCTGATAATGGCTCAAGCGGCGATGGTATCCCAATATGGATTCCGTCCGTCATTAACTCGTGTAACGCTGAGGTTCAGCATGGCTTGGGCGTTTTTTGGCTTACCAGGCGCCGGACAGTTTGCGGCGTTTCGGGATGACCTGGCGCTATGTGCTCGCACTTCACCGGAGCCGATAGGTCATTCGGCCCCAATGGCGGCGTGGTAGTCGAACTGGCCCGGGCGATGGGTCAGCAAACGGTAGCCGCCACGCACCGGTGCTGCATCCGACGAAGCCCTGTAATTATCAAGCGTTGACCGCCGTGAGCGGGCATGGACGCTACTCATGCTGGTGTCCTGGCACATTGCGTATTTGATGCGAACGGGGCGAACTTGTCCGGATCTGGAGGCGGCATTGATCTGCGTTCCCGATGCAATCCGGATGTGTATTTTCTGATGAAAAGAAATCGTCCAGCCAAGCGCTCCATATCAACGAGGTATTGCGCTTGATGGCTACGCTCGGCGGCTTCCTCGCTCGCAAGGGCGATGGCGAACCCGGCGTGAAAACAATCTGGCTCGGCTTGCAGCGCACCAGGGATGCCGCAACTACTCTGAAGGCCGTACGGGTCTAAAATGATTGAGTTGTGGTTAACGAGATGCAGTTACCCCCACCCATTAGAGCGCTCGCTGCCATGGGCACCAAAGTAAAAAGGGGAAGAATTGATTTTCGCCAGGATACTGCAAAGGTGGCGCGATAAGACTTGGCTCTCAATTTGCATGCAGCGGCTCAAAGAACCGGGGTGCAAGCAGCGACCCTTCCGCTTCGACACGAGTTGCTCTCGGCTATAATTGTTATCTCGCCCTGTTTCCACGCTGCTTCCCTGCACTTTTTCCTGGATCGCCATGGCCGACATTCTCTTTCTGCGCGGGGCTCCCGCTTTTTCCGCTTTTCGCCTGCAAGGCTTGCAGCTACGCATACAGGCTCTGGTGCCCAGTGCGCGCATTGCCAGTGCCGAGTACTGGCACCTTGTTCGGCTGAGCAAGGCACTCGGCGATGAAGATCGCCGGCAACTGGCGGCGCTGCTTGAGGAGCGAGGGGTGGAAGAGCGCGCGGAGCGCGGTGAGTTGTTCCTTGTAACGCCGCGCATCGGAACCATTTCGCCGTGGTCATCGAAGGCCACCGACATCGCGTGGAATTGCGGACTGGAGGCCGTCGAACGGATCGAGCGCGGCATCGCCTATCGCATTGAATTGGCCAAGGGCGCACTGTCTGCCGAGCAGCGGGCAATCATTTCTGCGCAACTGCATGACCGCATGATCGAAACCGTGCTTGGCGATTTTGCGCAGACGGTCGGACTGTTCCTCCATTTTCCACCCAGGCCGATGGCCTCGATCGATCTGCTCGGCGGCGGGCGTGAGGCGCTGGTCGAGGCCAACAGCCGCCTCGGGCTGGCGCTGTCGGACGATGAAATCGACTATCTGGTCGAGTTATTCGTCAGCAAGACCCGGCGCAATCCAACCGATGTCGAGCTGATGATGTTCGCGCAGGCCAACTCCGAGCATTGCCGCCACAAGATTTTCAACGCCTCCTGGGTGATCGACGGCCAGCCGCGCAGCGAAACGCTGTTCGGCATGATCCGCGAGACGCACCAGGCACATCCGCTGGGAACCGTTGTGGCCTATTCAGACAACTCCTCGGTATTCACGGGTGCCAGCGTGGCGCGCTTTTCTCCGGGGGCGGACGGCACCTATGGCTGGAACGAGGAGCTGACGCACATTCTGGCCAAGGTCGAGACGCACAACCATCCGACGGCGATCTCGCCCTTTCCCGGCGCGGCGACCGGCTCGGGCGGCGAGATTCGCGACGAAGGGGCGACCGGGCGCGGTTCCAAGCCGAAGGCCGGCCTCTGCGGCTTCTCGGTCTCCAATCTGTATCTACCCGATGCGCCGCAAGCCTGGGAAGCCAGGAGTATCGCTTACGGCCGCCCGGCGCGCATTGCTTCGGCGCTGGACATCATGCTCGAAGGCCCAATCGGTGCGGCCGCTTTCAACAACGAGTTCGGCCGCCCCAATCTTGCCGGCTACTTTCGCACCTACGAGCAGCGGGTGGGGGAGGGTGCCGAGGCGCTGGTGCGTGGCTATCACAAGCCGATCATGGTCGCCGGCGGTATTGGTAACATTGCTGATAGCCAGGCGATCAAGGCCGCAGCCTTCGCTCCGGGCACTTTGCTCATCCAGTTGGGCGGGCCGGGGATGCTGATCGGCTTGGGTGGCGGCGCGGCGAGTTCGATGAGCACCGGCAGCAACAGCGAAGCCCTCGATTTTGCCTCCGTGCAGCGCGGCAATCCGGAAATGCAGCGGCGCGCGCAGGAGGTGATCGACCGTTGCTGGCAGATGGGACCGCCCGAGGGCGACGCCTCGACACCGGGCGCCGGTAACCCGATCCTCTCGCTGCATGACGTTGGTGCCGGCGGCCTATCCAACGCCTTCCCCGAGCTGGCACATGGCGCCGGCTGCGGTGCGCGATTTGAGTTGCGCGACGTGAAGATCGAGGAGCCGGGAATGTCGCCGGCCGAGATCTGGAGCAACGAAGCGCAGGAGCGCTACGTGCTGGCGATCCCGGCGAGCCGTCTGCCCGAATTCACGGCGCTGTGCGAGCGTGAACGCTGCCCGATGGCTGTGGTCGGCCAGACGACAGCCGATAAGCGTCTGCTCGTTACCGATCGGCATTTCGGCGACAACCCGGTCGATATGGACATGGAGGCGCTGCTCGGCAAACCGCCGCGCATGACGCGCACTGTGCAGCCGCCGTTGTTGGCTGAAGTACCGTTTGACTCGACCTCGGTCGAGCTGAAGGACGCCGCCTATCGCGTATTGCGGCTGCCGGCGGTGGCCAGCAAGACCTTCCTGATTTCGATTGGCGACCGTAGCGTCGGCGGCCTCACGGCGCGTGACCAAATGGTCGGCCCGTGGCAGGTGCCGGTCGCCGACGTGGCGGTGACGACGATGGGCTTCCTGACTTATCTCGGCGAAGCCTTCGCCATCGGCGAGCGCACGCCGCTGGCCATTCTCAACGCGCCGGCTTCGGGCCGTATGGCCGTCGGCGAGGCGCTGACCAACATTGCCGCAGCGAGTATTGCCAGTCTGGGCGACGTGAAGCTGTCGGCCAACTGGATGGCGGCGGCCGGTTCGCCGGGCGAGGAGGTGCGGCTGTTCGACACGGTGCGCGCCGTCTCCGACCTGTGCCAGCAGATCGGCGTTTCGATTCCGGTCGGCAAGGATTCGCTCTCGATGCGTACGGCATGGGAAGATGGCGGGCAGATGAAACTGGTGGTTTCGCCGCTGTCGCTGATCGTTACGGCGTTTGCCCCGGTACACGATGCACGCCGCACCCTGACGCCGCAACTCCAGTGCGCTATCGGCGAGACGGATCTGCTGCTGATCGATCTTGGCGCCGGCAAAAACCGTCTGGGTGGTTCGGCTCTGGCGCAGGTGTTCAACGCTACCGGTTCCGTAGTGCCGGACGTCGACGATCCGGCACGGCTGGTAGCTTTCTTTGTGGCTGTACACAAACTCGCCAGTGAAGACCTGTTGCTTGCTTACCATGATCGTTCGGATGGCGGCCTGTTCGCCACCGTATGCGAAATGGCTTTCGCCGGGCATTGCGGCGTATCGCTCGATATGGATGGCCTGTGCTATGACCCGCTGACCAGCGACGTCGACGGCAGCGAGAAAAAACCGGATCTGCTGCGCGGACGCGCCTTCGAGTGGCTGATGCGCGCGCTGTTCAACGAGGAACTCGGTGCGGTGGTGCAGATCCGGCGCGCCGATCGCGCGGCGGTGATGAGTCTGCTGCGCGCTGCCGGACTCGGCGCCTGCACGCATTTCATCGGTTCGCTTAATCCGTGGGATGAAGTTCGCATCATCCGCAATGCCAAAGCCGCGCTACGCGAAAAGCGCGTCGACTTGCAGCGTGCCTGGTCGGAGACGAGCTTCCACATGCAGTCGCTGCGCGACAATCCGGAATGCGCGCAGCAGGAATACGATCGCATTCTCAACGCGGCAGACACCGGTCTTACGGTCTCGCTGACTTTCGATCCGGCCGAGAATATCGTCGCGCCCTTGATCAACCGTGGAGCGCGTCCGAGGGTCGCCATCCTGCGCGAGCAGGGCGTCAATGGCCATGTAGAAATGGCGGCAGCATTTGATCGCGCCGGCTTTGCCGCAGTCGATGTGCATATGAGCGACATTCTTTCCGGCCGCGTTTCGCTCGCCGGGTTCAAGGGCGCCATAGCCTGCGGCGGTTTCTCTTACGGCGATGTGCTCGGTGCCGGCAAGGGCTGGGCCCGAACGATCCTGTTCAATGCGCGGGCGCGCGACGAATTCTCGGCCTTCTTTGCTGGCAGCGATACTTTCGCGCTGGGCGTATGCAACGGCTGCCAGATGATGAGTGCATTGAAGGAGCTGATTCCCGGAGCCGACGCCTGGCCGCGCTTCGAGCGCAACCGAGTCGAACAGTTCGAGGCGCGCTTCAGCATGGTCGAATTGCTGCCATCGCCCTCGCTGTTCTTCAGCGGCATGGCCGGCAGCCGCCTGCCGGTGGTCGTGTCGCACGGCGAAGGGCAGGCCACGTTCGATACTGCCGAGCAGCAGACAAGGGCGCTGGTGAGCATGCGCTTTCTCGACAACGCCGGTCAGCCGAGCGAGATCTACCCGTACAACCCTAACGGCTCGGCGGACGGCATTACCGGTCTGACCACCGCCGACGGCTGCTTCACGATCATGATGCCGCACCCCGAGCGCGTTTTCCGCAGCGTGCAGATGTCATGGCATCCGGTCGATACGGGCGATGATTCGCCATGGCTGCGCCTTTTCCGCAATGCTCGCCAGTGGGTGGGGTGAGAGAGTGGAATAAAAGCGAACCACCAAGGCACCAAGATCACAAAGAATCACCAGGAAATTCGTCTGGGTTTCTTGGTGTGACTTGGTGCCCTTTGTGTCTTGGTGGTTCGCTTTTCAGTTGTTCCCTATTTCGCCGCGTCGCCAATCAGGCCGAATGGCGCCCAGAAGGCCGGGTGGTTGTAGTCCTTTGAGCTGTTCATCAATTTCAGGATCGAGTGACGCAGGGCTTCGGCCTTTGATTCCTCAGGATGCTCTGTTTGCCGCTTGAACATTTCGGTGGTCAGCTGCCGTGCCGAGACCGTCTCTACCGGCCAGTAGGAGACCAGCGGGCGGCGCGATCCGGCGAAGAAGAAGGCGCGCCCGAGGCCGGATACGGCTTCCTCGTTTTTGCCGTCGTCGCTGGCGGTATTGCAGGCCGAAAGCACGACCCAGTCGGCATTGAGCTTGAGGCCGAGCACTTCGCTCAGGGTCAGGAAGCCGTCGTTATTCCTGTCATCGGTGAGCGTCGGGTTGGCCATCGCCAGGCTTGGGTTGATCGAGCCCGCGCAGGTCGCCCGGAACCAGTCCGTGCGTGGGGAAGGTCACAACGCGATAGCTCGACAGATTGCTGCTCTTGGCCTTGCCTTCGGTGGCCTGCTTGCCGAGGAATATGTTGG
>JAYSZS010000034.1:0-5963 GCA_043737935.1 Propionivibrio sp.
AACGCTCGTTTATTCAATAAAAACTGCTTTTGCTTCACAATGTCGTCCAAATTTTTTGCCGCCGCCTGGCTGCGATGACTTGTTCGGTGATTCCCTAGCTAGCTGATAACGGCTCTGCAAGCAGTAACTTGAGTACTGTTTGAGCTGAGACATTCTCTGGTACGCGTGGTAGCCACCTTCTTCTGGTGGGTAGCCGAGACTCAACGCGACGGGTCTGTTTTTTCCGAAAGCCGAACATGCTTTCGAGGCCTCGCACCGAGTATCCGCACGCTTGACGGTTTCGGAGTTTCGCTTGCCTATAGTTGTCGCTGCCCGGTGCCGGAGACGTGCTGAGCAATGCAAACCGACAAATTCATTTCTTGCTGCTACCCTGGTCTTGCAAGACAGTCTCTGTGATTACAGGAGCGCTCAGCGGCAGGTCAAAAACAAACTCGGTTCCGCTGCCATGATCGCTATTGACACCGACCCGCCCACCAAGCAAGCCGGTGACCAGGTTGAACAGGATATGCAGGCCAAGTCCGGAGCCTCCCTGGCCAAGACGGTAGTAAAAAATAAAAAAAATGGTTCGAAAATTCGCCCCAGATTGGCTGCCGGAATGCCTGTGCCATCGTCACTGAAGCGTAATCGGACACCGCCCGATAGCGGGGCGCTGGCTTCTATTCGTATGCTTCCGCAATCTCTTCCGGCGAATGCATGAATCAGCGAATTATTCACCAGAATCATCAGCGCCTGCGTCAGCGGCCCAGGGTAACCGTCCGTGAGAATTCCTTTGGGAACCTCATTTTTCAGCTCGACCGGCGACTTGCGTATCGCCGGAGTCATGACCAGTCGCACCTCCTCGACCGCTTCCCGCAGATCGAAGGTACGCCGTTGATAACTCGCCTGATCGACGGCGATCTGCCTGAAATTGCCGATCAATTCTGCGGCACGCTGCAGGTTCCTCTCGAGTATGCTCGCCGCTTCGCCCAGGGTGTCAATAAAGGCCTTCAACGAAGAGCGGGTCAGCCCGGTTTGCAGTTGGCCATTGATCTGCCGGTGGTGATCGAGTAGCGTACTGGCCACTGTCACAGCGTTGCCAATCGGCGTATTGAGTTCGTGCGCGATGCCGGCCACCAGGTTGCCCAGAGTCGCAAGTTTTTCCGACTGTACGAGCTGTTTCTGCGCTGCCCTGAGGTTTTCCACGCTCGAAGCGATTTTGATATTAGCCTCGGACAATTCCCCGGTACGCCGGGCCACGCGCTGCTCCAGTTCGGCATTGAGTTCGCGAATCTCGTTTTCGATGCGTCGCCGTTCCGCTGCTAAATGCGGCGATAAAGCGCACGCGGTCGGCAGGATCAGCCCACAAACCCATTTCGAGTCCGTTGAGTCCGCTGACCTCGTGTCGCCGACGCTGGAACTGTCTCTCCCAGGCGGCATTGACCGTGTTGACTCTGAAACAATTGTTGACGTCGCTCACCGACATGGCCGCCGGCGAGGCGTTGAAAATTGCCTCGAGTTTCTTTTCGCTGTCCAGCAGATCGGCCTCGGCACGCTTGCGTTCGGTGACATCGATATCCATGCAGACGAAGATCTTGCTGTCACCCTCGCCGGGAATGGCAAAACTGGTGGCCAGCACGACAATCTCGGTACCGTCTTTTTTCCGCAACGTAACCTCTGTCGGACCGTAAGGCTGCCCGCTGCGGTCAATTTCCTTGAGTACAGCCCTTACATCCTCTGCCTGCTGCTGGTCCAGATACATCAGCAGGTTATCGCCGATGACCGACCCGACAGCCTCCGCCGCTGTGTAGCCAAACATGTTCTCCGAGGCCTTGTTCCAGTAAAGCACATGAGCGTTGCGTTCGAACCACCGGACGGCAAGCGTGGGCGTGCTTTCCAGCGTGGCGAGTAGCCGCTCTTCGCTGCGTGCCATCCCGGCTTCGCGGGTCTGGATCACCTCCACCATGTATCCAAGGTCTCGCGAGAGCTAATTCAGTTCGCTAATGGCTCCCCGGCGCGGCCACGGCGAACTGTAGTCGCCGTCGATGATGCGGTGGTTTCTTTCGATTAGTGCATTGAGCGGGCGCACCATACGTGCAGCCCACAAAGGTGCGAGCACCATGCTGAGCAGCAAAGCCCCCGGCAAACCCGCTGACCACCAGCACAATCGTCGTGTAATAGATGGGGCTTCCCGCTCCGGAGGGCGCCGCTGCGACGATCACCCAATTCAGATTCCTTGCCACCACGCCCCCTACCAGCATGCGTTGCCCTTCAAAAACGTCGTACTCGGGCAGGGGTTGCCCGGCAACCAGCGCCTGGAATGTCCGGAATGTCGCGAAGTTGGTAAAGCGCCCCGTGGGATGGGAGCGCGAGGACGCCAACCACTGGCCCTGGTGATCGATAACCACTATAGTCGAATTGGAACCCGACTCCAGATTCCGGAACATGCTCAGGACGCGTTCCAGCGCGACCTCTCCGATAACTACCTTGTCTCCGGCAGGCACGGCTTCGCCGACCGTGTGCTTGCCCGAAATCGCCGATAAGAACTTGTCGCTCCAGAGTGCCGGTGCGGTGTTTTCCTCTATCGCTAGCGCACGCGTCGACATGAGCAGAGGACTGTTAGAAAAATCCGCGCGCCGCAGTTCCTCCGCCGCCTGACGGCGTGTGCCCGGCAGACCGATGGCCTCCACGATGCCGTCGCCGGCAACGATATACGCGGCCTGCATCGTTTCTCCTTAGCCAACCATCGCATCAAGGAAGGCCTGCAACTCGGCGGATGATCGATTGGCAACGAGTCGAGCCTGCGTCCGCACCTGCGCCTCGATGCCCTCCGTGTAGTGGTCGAGCTGGCGTGCGGCGTTCTCTGCCCGTTCCTGCAGTTCGGCACGGTTGTTCGCCTCGATCTGCGGCAGGCGGTATGCCAAAATGATAGCGCCGACCAGTGAAAAGGTGAGCGTGATGGCGGTGACCAGCAACAGGATCAACGAGGTTCGCAGCCGCAATTCGCGCATGCGATGACTTTACTTGACCAGGACAAAACGGCCTTTGCGCACAACCGAGAGGTGGGTTTGGCGCTGTGCGTCGCCGTTGCCGTCGAAGTTCCAGCGGTCCTGCAGTCTCTCGTAGGGGCCGGCAGCCAGCAAGGCTTCCTTCAGTGGCTGGCTCTTGCCCGCCTTGGCCAGCGCGGTGAGAATCGCCCGCGTCGCATCGTAGGCGGCAACGCTGGCATAGCCCGGCTCCTGCTTGAAGCGCGCCGTGTAAGCCGTGGAAAATGCACGATAGCGCGGCGAGGCGTCGTCGCGATTGAAGAACTGCCTCAACGTCATGCCTTCCACGGTGCGCCCGCCCAGTTGGATGAGGTGCTCGGTCGCGGCCTAGGTGGACGTCGTTACCGGTAAAGTCAAACCAGCATTGCGCGCAAGTTGTGTCAAACGCACCGTATCGACGGCGTTGGCGACCAGGTGCAGCAGATCCGGTTTCGCCCCGGCTATTTTTTTATTGCCCCGGTGTATATGGCGTCGTCACCCGACATGAAGCTGGCCTCGGCGACGACCGCTCCGCCGAGCGCGGTGAAATCCCTGCGGAAGTGCTCCGACCAGTCTGCGCTATAGGCGCGATTGCTCAGTTCATTGACGATGGCTGCGCGACGAATCCCGCGGGCGTACTCGAACGCTGCGCTACGCCGGGTACTGGTCTCCACCGAGGGTACCACCTTGAACAGAATGTCATCCTTGCCGGCCAGCAAGGATGAAGTGATGGTCGGGCTGACCATGAGCAGGCCGGCGCGGGTAGCCACCGGCAAAATCGCTGCGCCCAGCGTCTCGGTGGCCTTGATGGCCGCAGCGTCCTGTTGCTCGTCGTCGTAAATCAGCAATTCGATCTTGCGCCCGTTGACGCCGCCAGCCGTATTAGCCTCCTCGACAGCCATCAAGGTACCGTTGCGCCCGGCCTCGCCGAGGTCGGCGACACGGCCGGAGAGCCCGCCGAGAAAGCCGAGTTTCACTGGCTCCGGCGGAGAACAAGCCGCCAGCGCCAGCAGCAGAGACAGGTAAAATAATCCATTACGCATTACCATATAATCCCCCGGTACTGCCTCGATTCCGCGTAAATCTCTGCAACTCTATAGCTCACGGGTAATGACATGAGGAATGATAACAACGACCCGCATGAAAACATAGCGATTGCTTTGCTTCCCGAATTCCATGACCAATCCGGGTGAAGCCGCGAGGCCGGATAGCCATGACGCCCGTCTCGCCAGGCTAGAGCGATTACATGAATGCTTTTGGAATCATAAGCGGCCAAAAAATTCCACATCGTCATTCCGGCGTAGGCCGGAATTCAGGTTTTTGATGCACCAACTGGGTCCCGGCTTTCGCCGGGACGACGGTTTCTGGATAAAAAGGCTCTGCGCCGCCTCGAAAATATGACTGATACATTCATCCGATTGCTTTGCTCGCCAGACTGATTAACAGCATCCAGAGTTCACTTTATGTTAACCTGCGTCGTCCTTGATTGTTGCGCCACGGCTGAACAGCCCATAGCCTCAATTTTCTCCGCTGCTCTTGAACCCGCACGCTTGATCCCGTATGCCCTGGAAGCAATTTTCTGCCGAACGTCTTGGCATCGCCCTCGCCATCCTTGCCCCACTCGGGTTCTCGTTCAAGGCGATTTTTGTCAAGCTGGCCTATGCGGCGGCACCGATCGATGCGGTGACACTGCTTTCGCTGCGCATGATGTTTTCACTGCCGATTTTTCTCTGGGTCGGATTCCACTCCAGTCGCTCGGCACCGCCGCTGACGCGGCGCGACTGGCTGCTGATTGTCGTGCTCGGCCTGTTGGGCTATTACGGCGCCAGCCTGCTCGACTTCATCGGGCTGCGCTACATCACTGCCGGGCTCGAACGACTGATTCTGTTCACCTATCCGACGCTGACGATACTGATCGGAGTACTGTTCATGGGCCAGCCGCTGGAGCGGCGCGAGCTGGGTTCGCTGGTGCTGTCGTATGCCGGAATCGCCCTCGCCTTCGCCCACGAACTGCAGGTGAGCGGCGATAGCGCGAACGTCCTGCTTGGCGCGGCCTTCGTCTTCGCTTCCTCGCTCTCGTACGCCTTCTATCTGGCTGGCAGCGCGCCCATGATCCACCGTCTCGGCGCGGCGCGGTTCACGGCACTGGCCATGCTGGTGTCGACGGCGGCGACGCAAGCACACTTCTTCGCCGTGCAGCCGTTATCGGCGCTCAACCAGCCGCTTATCATCTACGCCTATGGTTTTGGCATGGCACTGTTCTCGACCGTGCTGCCGGTGTTCATGCAGTCGGCGGCGATCCGTCGCATCGGTGCGTCCAAGGCGGTGCTGATCGGCACCCTGGGGCCGGTGCTGACCATCTTCTTCGGCTGGTGGCTGCTCGGCGAACCGCTTTCGCTGTCGCAGATGGCCGGTGCCGTGCTGGTACTGACCGGCGTCTGGCTGGTGTCGCGGCGCCAGGTTCTGGTGAAAAAAATCCATCCCTGAGATAAGTGAGCGCAGGGAATGCGCCGCGCAGCCAATCCCGTGGTGCACAGCCAGAAAAATCAACCTGGAAACCGTAGTTGAGCGCGACCGCCGCGACACCTGGTTTGACAAGTGTCTGGCCCTCACTCCCTCCTTCTCCCACAGGGCGAGGGGGTGTGCACCCTTCTCACTGCGGGAGAAGGGTCGGGGATGAGGGCCTAAGATATTGGCATTACGCTCAACTGCGTTTTTTAGGATCAAGGCTCTGGACACCGGCTTTCGCCGGTGTAACGAATTATCTGACCGGTGCAAAGACCAGTTCAGGTACGAGCATCTCCCAGGATTCACATTGCGCGTTGATCCGGTTTATGTATTTTTCTGACACGTCTCCGGGTCGGCGCACGTGGATTGCGGCGACGCGGGCGGCGATGCAATCCATGTTGTTTTCCGGCTCGAAGTGTTGCGACAGGGCACCGATGTCGACGCCCTGGGCAT
>JAYSZS010000035.1:0-12956 GCA_043737935.1 Propionivibrio sp.
CTGCGCTCAAACGCCGAGCCACGGCACTGGGCTTCGTCATCGCTCCAGTGGCAGCACGGAACTAAAAACTCGGCTCAGGGGGTTTTGTTTCTTGAGAGAGAGTAAGCTGCGGTGGGTGGCATCGGTGGCCTGGCTGGTCATGATCAGCTTGGTGTTTTCATTATTCAGCTCGGGCCTCATGGGCCGGGTTCGGTTCTTGCCAAGGGATGCCCAACAGGCACTTGTTCACCCATACGCAGCGATGCTGAATCCGGATGCAAGAAAAAAATTGAGGGGCGACTACCGCAGCCATAGCTTTAACGCCGACTTTCGGCCACCATGCATCACCGCCATCCCCATGCTGCGGAACGAACGGAGCATGGGGATAAAGTTAGCCGGCGGCTACCTGCTCGGCGCGACGAACAGCGACAGCGACACCCAGTCGCTGTCCCAGCGTGTCCCCGAGGCATCGCGCTGGCGCAGTTCGGTGCCGCGAATCAGCCACCATCCGGGCTGCGGCAGGTTTATGCGCGCGCGGCCATCCGCGCCGGTGGCGACAAATCCGCCCGTCACCTTAAGATCATGGATGGCGGCAAGCTGCAAACCTTCCAGCGGCTGCCCATTCTTCAGCGCGCGCACCGGCAGGCTGTCGCCGGCATTAAGGGCCGTGGGATCTGACTCCGGCAGTATCTCGAACGTCGCGCCGCTCGGCGTTGACCACGCCTCCGCATCGTCGCCGGCGCCGAAGCGGATGTAGGTCTTGGCATGCTTGACGAATCGCTCCTGCCAGCGCCGCGTCGGTCCGGCCGCGCTCCACGCCTTGCGCTGCGTCGCAGACGCATTGATTTCGTCGAAGTAGATCGCAACGATGTGATCGTCGATCTCGACGTCGAGCGGTTCGACGGTCACTACCACTGCCGCGATGCCCGTCGCATGCGGTGCCATGCGCAGAAGCAACTGTTCCGGCGTCACGCGCAACACGCTTAAAGGATAGTGCACACCACCCAGGCGGAAGCTCGCGGCGGCGATGCGCTCGGGAGGGAACCCGTTCTCGGCGTCAGGAAACAAATTGCCGCTTGCCAGTCCGAGCGTGACTGCCGTGGGCCCGTCGTAACGTCCCCCATCCGGTAGCAGCCAGGTGTCGTGGGCATGGACGACAAGCGCCAGCATTGCGCCGGCAAGGCACAAAATGGCGCCGCGCCACCTTCGCAGTCCGATCGCCAGTCGTCCGGCGGCAGTGCAAACAATCATCACGCGCTGTTCAAGGTTAGGAAGAATAAAGGATAGGAAATCCAATGGGCTATCGAGGAGTATGGCTGACGCCGGGTGCAAGCGTCAATTGCCGATTTTGGACCGGCATACGATGTGATTTACGAGCATGCAGTCAGCACATAGTTTATGTTTCTTGACCAGTGCATGACGCTTACAAGAATGGTGCGATTTTTTTCTTTTTCTGAATCCGGACTGGCATTTGGCACGTATAGGGTTATGACGGCACTCGTTTCGGGTGCCGCACGGCGCGGCTATTTTGGCTGGCCGGTAACTGCAAACATCTTCAAGGAGCCCTCTCATGATCATTCGTTTGCCCTTGCGTTTAAAGACGCTGATGACGTTTACTGCGGCGGGTGTTGCCGTGCTAACGACACTGACCTGGATACCGGCGCACGCTTCGAGCCACCGCGAAGCGCCATTCATAACTACCCAGCCCAAGATCGATGGAACCGACCTCTATCTGTTTAACAGTTACGAGGTTGGGCGCTCGGGTTATGTCACGGTGCTCGCCAACTACCAGCCGCTGCAGGATTCTTACGGCGGCCCCAACTATTTCAAGATGGACCCCAATGTGTTGTACGAAATTCACATCGACAACAATGGCGACGCCAAGAAAGATCTTACCTTTCAATTTCGCTTCCAGAACAACTTCAGAGGCATCACGTTGCCGATCGGCGGCCAGAAAGTCGCGATCCCCCTGACCCAGGCCGACCAGGTCAACGCACCCAACTTCGCGGCGCTCAATGTCAACGAAAAGTTCACGCTGACCCTGGTGCGGGCCGACCGCCGAATCGGCCAGGCAGCGGCTGTGAGCCGTGTCGGCACTGGTGCCACCAGCTTCGACAAGCCAGTTGACAATATCGGTACCAAGACGATTCCTGACTATCCAGGCTATGCCAACCAACACATCCATCCGATCAATATTCCGGGCTGCGCCACTCCGGAGCGCGTGTTTGTGGGTCAGCGTCAGGACGGTTTCGCGGTCAACCTGGGCGTGATCTTCGACCTGGTGAATACGCCGGTGACGGTGATCACCGATCCGGCGTTGATCAATGCGGCACCCAACACGATCCTGGACAAAAACGTTACCACGCTGGCGCTCGAAATTCACAGAAGCTGCTTTCTGGCGGTCGGCAGCAACGACCCGGTGATAGGCGCGTGGACCACGGCCAGTATCCGCCAGAGCCAGTTGGTCAACGCAAACCCGCCCAGCGGGCACCAAACCACGGTCAGTTATGGCGGCGCATGGGTTCAGGTGTCGCGCTTTGGCATGCCGCTCTCACCGTGGGCAGACGCCAATCGCTGTAGCCGCCGTAGCTCAATGCTTCCGCCCAAACATTCGCGGCACTCCAATTCATGCGACCGTCGGCGTCGTAGCCACTGGTCTTGGCGTAGTTGGCACCCTGGAGCCAGGTGATATCGAGCACATCGTCGTAAATCAGGCCGCCGCCGCGGTCAAGCAGCGCCGCCTGCGCCGAACCAGTTGCCATCAACCCGACCGCAGCCAGCGCCACCACAACTTTCTTCATCCCCAACATGGTTTTCTCCTTTAAAACTTTGGAAATTTGCTAAGGAACATCATAGGCAAAGAGTGTGCCAAAAAACATAAATCCAGTAATCACAAGGCAAGTCAGGGCAAGGCAACATGTGTAAAATTAGCCGACAATTTTCCCACCTCGGTCGGCGATTTTATTCTGGCTATAAAAGGATTTTGGGCAACAAGCAAACAAGTCTACGGCGGTAATCGCTTGCCTATTTTCCGGCCAGTGCGCAACGCGATTTGCAGAACTGGCCGCATTATCAGTGTGGATTTTTCAAGTTTTGAGCCAACAGCATAAACCGCTCAGCCAGCCGAGCGCCACTTGACAACCAAGTACTGCGCTTAATTGCTATGCTCGGCCTCCTCGCTGTCCACGGGCGATGGAGAACCCAGCGTTATAACAAACGGAGGCAGTTTGCTACACGTCATCGATGCCGCAATCCCACTGAAGGCCGTTCGAGTCGAGTTTCTACCGATGCTACCCCTCGGCGCGACTCGCGCGCCGGCGTTCGTGCTCGATGAGGTGGCGCTTGCGCATGCGGATGCTCTTCGGAGTGATTTCAACGAGTTCGTCATCGTCGATGAACTCGACGGCGCTCTCCAGCGTGACATCGACCGGCGGCACCAGGCGCACGGCCTCATCGGTTCCCGAGGAACGGACGTTGGTCAGTTGCTTGCCCTTGATCGGGTTGACCACCAGGTCGTTATCGCGCGAGTGGATGCCGATGATCATGCCTTCGTAGAGGCGGTCGCCGGGAACGGTGAACATGCGGCCACGTTCCTGCAGCTTCCATAACGCGTAAGCGACGGCTTCGCCGTGCTCGGCAGAAATGAGCACACCGTTGCGGCGGCCGGGCATGTCGCCCTTGACCGGGGCGTAATCGTCGAAGACATGGCTCATCAGGCCGGTGCCGCGCGTCAGGTTCATGCACTCGCCCTGGAAACCGATCAATCCGCGTGCCGGAATGCGGTATTCGAGACGGACGCGCCCGCGACCGTCGGATACCATGTCCTGCAGGTCGCCCTTGCGGTAGCCCAGAGCTTCCATGATGCCGCCCTGATGCGCCTCCTCGACATCCAGCGTAAGCATCTCGTAAGGCTCGCATTCGACGCCGTCGATCGTCTTGTAGATCACTTTCGGACGCCCGACGGCCAGCTCGAACCCTTCGCGTCGCATCGTTTCAAGCAGGATCGTCAGGTGCAGTTCGCCGCGACCGGAGACGAGGAAGGAATCGGTTTCGCTGGTCTCTTCGACGCGCAGCGCCATGTTGGTCAGCAACTCCTTGTTCAGGCGCTCGCGGATCTGGCGACTGGTGACGAACTTGCCTTCGGTGCCGGCATACGGCGAGTTGTTGACCATGAAGGTCATGTTCAGCGTCGGCTCGTCGATCTTCAGCATCGGCAGCGCTTCGGGCTTGTCGTTATCGGTGATCGTGCAGCCGATCGAAAGGTCGTCAACGCCGGTTACCAGAACGATGTCGCCGGCTACCGCCTCATCCAGCGAAACCCGTTCGATACCGCGAAATCCCATGACCTGATTGACCTTGGCCGTTTTCGGATTGCCATGCTCGAACTTGCCGCCGGCATCGGCCTGGCCGTACATCACGGTGATCTGCTGCGCCGGCTTCAGGCGGCCGCGCTGTATGCGGCCAATGCCGATGCGGCCGACGTAGGACGAATAATCGAGCGCCGAAATCTGCAATTGCAGCGGGCCGTCGATTTCGTCGGCGTGCGGCGGCGGAACGTGTTCAAGGATGGCCTCGAACATCGGTCGCATGTCGGGTGAAGGCTTGGCCAGATCGAGCGTGGCATAGCCATTAAGCGCCGAAGCGTAGATCACCGGGAAATCGAGCTGTTCGTCGCTGGCGCCGAGCTTGTCGAACAGATCGAAGGTGTGATCGACCACCCAGTCCGGACGTGCGCCGTCGCGGTCGATCTTGTTGACCACGACAATCGGTTTGAGTCCGAGCGCCAGCGCCTTCTTGGTCACGAAGCGCGTCTGCGGCATTGGCCCTTCGACGGCATCGACCAGCAACAGCACGCCATCGACCATCGACAGCACGCGCTCAACCTCGCCGCCAAAGTCGGCGTGTCCCGGTGTATCAACGATATTGATATGCACACCCTGATAATCGACGGCCAGATTCTTGGCGAGAATCGTGATGCCCCGCTCCTTTTCCAGGTCGTTCGAGTCCATCACGCGTTCGGCGATGTGCTGGTGGGCAGAAAAACTCCCGGCCTGATGCAGCAGCTTGTCGACAAGCGTGGTCTTGCCGTGGTCGACGTGGGCAATGATGGCGATGTTACGAACGGAACGGGACATGGGGGTAACTCTTTGATAAAAGGCGGCGATCTTAGCACATCCCGGCTTCGAATGTTGCAGCGCAAAAAACTATTTGCAGCCAGGAGACAAGCGCCGAATACACCCTGAAACCTGTAGGTCGGATTAGGCCGCCAGGCCGTTACCCGACGTTTCGGGGGCTGTGAGTCATAAGCCGAAGTTTCGGTCAGCCTCGTCGGGTTACGGCCTATGGCCTTACCCGACCTACTTGATTACTTTCCTTGGTGACTTGGTGGTTCGCACTTGTGGCTTCTGCTGACCTGTTTTCTGAATCATCCCCGATTCTGGATGCCGCAAACCGGTGCCGGCCGGCTGAAAACCCGGAATCAGGTGTTTCTTACCGCTGCCGATCAGGTCGGCGCGGCCCATCTGGCGGAGTGCGTCGCGCAGCAAGGGCCAGTTTTCCGGGTCGTGGTAGCGCAGAAATGCTTTGTGCACGCGGCGCATGCGGCTGGCGCGGACGGTCTCGACCTGTTCCGAGCTGCGCGTCACTTTCTTTAGCGGATTGCGTTGCGTGTGGTACATCGCCGTGGCAATGGCCATCGGTGTCGGCAGGAAGGTCTGCACCTGGTCAAGACGGAAGTTGTTCCGCTTTAGCCACAGCGCCAGGTTGAGCATGTCCGCATCGCGGGTTCCGGGATGCGCGGCGATGAAATATGGAATCAGGTATTGTTCCTTGCCCGCCTCCTTCGAGAACTTGTCGAACAGCCGCTTGAACTCGTCGTAGGCACCGATTCCCGGCTTCATCATGTGCGCCAGCGGTCCCGCTTCGGTATGCTCGGGGGCTATTTTCAGGTAGCCGCCGACGTGATGCGTCACCAGTTCCCTGACGTACTCGGGCGAACGAAGGGCGAGGTCGTAGCGCAGGCCGGAACCGATCAGCACCCGTTTCACGCCCTTGATCGCCCGCGCCTTGCGGTAAAGCTGGATCAGCGGCGCGTGGTCGGTATTCAGGTTATCGCAGATACCAGGGAATACACACGAGAGGAGGCGGCACGAGGCTTCGATTTTCGGGTCCTTGCAGGCCAGCCGGTACATATTGGCCGTCGGCCCGCCCAGATCGGAAATGGTGCCGGTGAAGCCCGGCGTCCGGTCGCGGATTTCCTCGATCTCCCTGAGGATCGATTCCTCCGAGCGGCTCTGAATGATGCGCCCTTCGTGTTCGGTGATCGAGCAGAAGGTACAGCCGCCAAAACAACCGCGCATGATGTTGATCGAGAAACGGATCATCTCAAAGGCCGGAATCTTCGCCTCACCGTATGCGGGGTGCGGTTTGCGCTGGAATGGCGCGGCAAAGACGGCATCCATCTCCGGCGTGGTCAGCGGGAACGGCGGCGGATTGAGCCACACGTCCCGCTCGCCGTGCGCCTGGATCAGCGCACGCGCGTTGCCCGGGTTCGATTCGATGTGGAAGGTTCGCGAGGCATGGGCATAGAGCACCGGGTCGGCTACTACCTGTTCGTAGGATGGCAGACGAATTGCCGTTCGCGCCCGCTCCAGCCGGGGCATGCGGGTGTGCGACTTGAGCTGCGGGTGGAAGCGGATGGCCTGCGCCTGCACCCTGGGAGCTTCTGCTGGCGCTGCCGGCGAGGCACAGAGCGATTCCTTGCCTGGCTCGGGTTGCATGGCGTACGGGTCGGCGTGGCGGATCAGCGGCCCCGGCGTATCGACGTCGCTGGCATCGATTTCCGACCAGTCGCTGGCGGGCAACCAGCCGCGCGGCACCATGAACGCGGTACCGCGCAGATCGCGGATCTCAGCAATTTTTTCGCCTGCTGCAAGGCGGTGTGCGAGCGCCACGATGGCGCGCTCGGCGCTGCCGAAGATCAGCATGTCGGCTTTCGAATCGGGCAGCACCGAGCGCCGCACCTTGTCCGACCAGTAATCGTAGTGCGCGATCCGGCGCAGGCTGGCTTCGATCGAGCCGATCACAACATTGGCCTGCGGAAACGCTTCGCGGCAACGCTGGGCATAAACCACTACGGCGCGATCCGGCCGCTTGTTGGGCTCGGCATTGGGGGTATAGGCATCGTCCGAGCGAATTTTCCGGTCCGAGGTGTAGCGATTGACCATCGAATCCATATTGCCCGAGGTTACGCCAAAGAACAGGTTGGGCTGACCCAGCGACCTGAAGGCTTTGGCCGACAGCCAGTCGGGCTGGCTAATGATGCCGACTCGAAAGCCCTGCGCCTCAAGCAGGCGCCCGACCAGCGCCATGCCGAAACTCGGATGATCGATGTAGGCATCGCCGGTAACCAGAATGATGTCGCAGGAATCCCAGCCGAGTTCGTCCATCTCGGCGCGCGACATGGGCAGGAAGGGGGCAACGCCAAAGCGAGTGGCCCAGAACTTGCGGTAAGAAAACAGGGGGTTCGCTGCGCCGGTCTGCACTGGCGACACGGATGTATTCATTGGGGTCGTAACGGGTAGCAATCAGGCTTTTCGGAGTATTGAGGCTATGGCACTGAGCCAAGGCCTTGGTTCAACCAGGGAGCGGATCAATCGGCGCTTTCCGGTCAGGGATCGGGAATAAAAACTCCCGCAAGCTTTTGGCTTGCAGGGGTTAAGACTGGGGCGATGTACGGGGCTCGAACCCGTGACCACTGGAATCACAATCCAGTGCTCTACCAACTGAGCTAACACCGCCATTGATCTGGCACGCCCGGCGAGACTCGAACTCACAACCCCCGGCTTAGAAGGCCGGTGCTCTATCCGGTTGAGCTACGGGCGCGAATCGCGAGACTGTTGGGAATAGATTCCCGCCGGTACCGCTTCTTGATTCTAAAATTACTGGTCGGGGCGGTGGGATTCGAACTCACGACCCTCTGCTCCCAAAGCAGATGCGCTACCAGGCTGCGCTACGCCCCGAAGAATCGCGCATTCTACAGACTGACCCAGACAAGGTCAATTGCGCAGCGCGGTTTTGTCGCTCTGTTCTTATTGGCTGTCGCGAATCTATTCGCATTCTGGCGGTGTCTGCAGCAGAAGCTGGTGAAAGCGAGTAACGCAAGGCGTCGGTTACGATACAATCGCTCGGGACAGGCGAAAGAACTCCCAGCGTTTCAATGATAACTTGCAGGGTTCCGCTATTTCTGATATTAAATCGCCTTTTTGCAAAAACGAATGGATGGTCTCTGAACATGAGTGAAGAATTGCTCCACAAACATTTCGCCGCCTACACGGCCAAAAAGGGCGAGGAATACATGAGCAGCAGGCAACTGGCTCATTTCCGCACCATCCTCGAAACGCTCAAGGTGGAACTGATGAGCGACATTGAGCGAACGGTTCACACCATGCAGGATGAGGCGACCGTTTTCGCCGACCCCAACGATCGTGCAAGCCAGGAAACCGACATCGCGATCGAGCTTCGTAACCGTGACCGCGAACGCAAACTGATCAAGAAAATTGAAGAAACGATAGACCGCATCGAGAGCGGTGACTACGGCTATTGCAACGGTTGCGGCGTTGAGATCGGCATCAAGCGCCTCGAAGCCCGCCCCACGGCGACACTATGTATCGACTGCAAGACGCTTGAGGAAGTCCGAGAAAGGCAGATCGCCAAATAAGCGGTCATGTACAGGCGATTCAAACGTAGTTGATTGTTGACGTTTGAAAAAAAGGACGCCGTAGCGTCCTTTTTGTTACCCGGCGAAAAATGTCTTATTGATGCGGCACAGTCGGCACTGAGACGGCACCGCCCTCTTCCACGCTCACCGCCTTCATCGACAGGCGCACACGTCCCTTCTCGTCTGCTTCCAGCACCTTGACGCGGATTTTCTGACCTTCCTTGAGGTAGTCGGCAACCGCATTGACACGTTCGTTGGCGATCTGCGAGATATGCAACAACCCGTCACGTCCCGGCAGGATGCTGACTATGGCACCAAAGTCGAGGAGTTTGAGAACAGTTCCTTCGTAAACCTTGCCCACTTCGACTTCGGCGGTGATCGCTTCGATGCGTGCCTTGGCCTGCTTGGCGGCGTCACCGCTAACCGAAGCAATGGTGATCGAACCGTCTTCCTTGATGTCGATGGTGGTACCGGTTTCTTCGGTGATGGCACGAATCACGGCGCCGCCCTTGCCGATCACGTCACGAATTTTCTCCGGGTTGATCTTCATCGTGTAAAGGCGCGGTGCGTAGGTCGACACTTCTTCACGCGGGCCGGAAGACAAGCTCTGCATCTGGGCCAGGATATGCAGACGGGCTTCCTTGGCCTGAGCCAGCGCCACCTGCATGATTTCTTTGGTAATGCCCTGAATCTTGATATCCATCTGCAACGCGGTGACGCCCGAATCGGTGCCAGCGACCTTGAAATCCATGTCGCCGAGGTGATCTTCATCGCCGAGGATGTCGGTGAGGACGGCAAAACGCTTGCCATCCTTGATCAAACCCATGGCGATGCCGGCCACATGCGCCTTGAGCGGCACCCCGGCATCCATCAGCGCCAGGGAAGAACCACAGACCGAAGCCATCGAGCTCGAACCATTCGATTCGGTGATCTCGGAGACAACACGCATGGTGTAGGAGAAGTCTTCCACCTTCGGCAGAACGGCGATCATGGCCCGCTTGGCAAGACGGCCATGGCCGATTTCGCGACGCTTCGGCGTTCCCATGCGACCGCATTCACCCGTGGCATAGGGCGGGAAGTTGTAGTGCAGCATGAAGCGCTCGCGGTATTCACCGGCGAGGGCATCGATGATCTGCTCGTCACGGCCGGTACCCAGCGTGGCGACAACCAGCGCCTGCGTTTCGCCGCGAGTAAATAGCGCCGAGCCGTGGGTGCGTGGCAATAGGCCCGATCGGATGGCAATCGGACGGACGGTGCGCGTATCACGGCCGTCGATACGCGGTTCGCCAGCCAGAATGCGGCTACGCACGA
Source organism: Propionivibrio sp. (assembly GCA_043737935.1). GTDB lineage: Bacteria > Pseudomonadota > Gammaproteobacteria > Burkholderiales > Rhodocyclaceae > Propionivibrio. The sequence goes on from JAYSZS010000035.1 coordinate 10,010, forward strand.
TTTTGGCCTCGACGTCGAAGAACAGATTCTTGATGGTGTTGGCATCAGGCGCATTGTCGCCTGCCGTCAGCACTTCAATCGCCTTGCTCAAGATATCATGAATGCGCTGGGTGCGCTGCTGCTTGCTGGTGATGCGGAAAGCGTCCTGCAGGTCGGCTTCAACCAGGGCGTTGAGCTTGCCGACCAGTTCTTCGTTCCTGGCTGCCGGCGCCCAGTCCCACTCCGGCTTCCCGGCTTCTTCAACCAGTTCGTTGATGGCGTTGATGACAACCTGCATCTGGTCATGGCCGTAAACCACGGCACCGAGCATGACTTCCTCGGACAATATGTCGGCTTCCGATTCAACCATCAGCACCGCCGATTGGGTACCGGCGACGACCAGGTTGAGCTGGCTGCTCTTGAGCTGGCTCTGCGTCGGATTAAGCACATACTGGCCGTCGATATAACCGACACGGGCCGCACCGATCGGGCCGTCGAACGGGATACCGGAAACAGCCATGGCGGCGGAAGCACCGATAATCGCCGGGATATCCGGATCAATCTCGGGGTTGAGCGAAACCACCATCGCCACCACCTGAACTTCATTGTAGAAACCCTCGGGAAAGAGCGGGCGCAGCGGGCGGTCGATCAGACGCGAGGTCAGTGTTTCCTTTTCCGAGGCGCGGCCTTCACGCTTGAAGAAACCACCGGGAATGCGGCCAGCCGCATAGGTCTTTTCAATGTAATCGACGGTCAATGGAAAAAAATCCTGCCCGGGCTTGGCTGACTTGTTACCAACCACCGAGACCAAAACGACGGTGTCATCGACGGTGACCAGGATGACTGCACCGGCCTGACGGCCAATTTCACCGGTTTCCAGCGTAACCTGATGAGCACCATAAGTGAAAGTTTTCTTGACGATAGTAAACATTATTTCCTCTCTCAATAGTTCAACGCACGTACCCACGACACCGGTACGCAATTCAACAACGCGCCAACATGGCGAAAAGCAGTAAAAACAATGACAGCGGCACAGCCCGCAAGGGGCTGGCCGCTGTCATCCATTCAAATCTTGTGCACCCCCAACCGCACTGCGGTTCGGCAGACAGACTTACTTACGCAGGCCGAGACGTTGAATCAGCGCACGATAGGAATCGGCGTTCGTGCTCTTCAGGTAGTCGAGCAGCTTGCGCCGACGGCTGACCATGCGCAGCAAGCCACGACGCGAATGGTGATCCTTGACGTGCTCCTTGAAGTGAGTGGTCAGGTCATTGATACGTGCGGTTAGCAAAGCCACCTGGACTTCGGAGGAACCGGTATCACCGGCGCTACGCTGGTAATCGCTCATGATCTGCGCTCTTTGCGCAACATTGATCGCCATGTCAAACTCGCTTTCTTGAAAAAACGACGCCGCCCCAGTTTGATAGAGCAAACGCCAGGTTAATGATCAGGTTAATCGCTTGGCGAAGCGAGCCGTAGATTATAGCCTGTTCACGAGTTGGCCGACAAGCCTGGCGTATCGCGATCAGGCGCACACCAGACGGCGCGGATGTACGTTTCCCGAAGCATCGGCTTCACCCAGGCCGAGCAATCGTTGCTCGCCATACACCCGGCACTTTCCCGGCATTACCAAGTTGCAGCCCGCGATGATAACCGGATTGCCGTGAGAAAACCGCAGCGTGTCCTCGGTGTCAAGATGCACTGCCGGCAGGGTCTGCAACAGGGCATCCGGCGCCAGCAGGCAATGGGCACGATCAGCTTCGGGAAGGGCATAGAGTTGATCCAGAGTGAGCGCATCGGCAATCTGAAGCGCACCAACCGAAACCCGTCGCAATGCAGTCAAATGAGCACCGCAGGCCAGAGCATTTCCAATATCCTCAGCCAGTGTGCGAATGTAGGTTCCTTTGCTGCACGAGACGCGCAAACGGCAACGATCACCCGTAAAACCGAGAAGCAATAATTCGTTGATGGTGACCGTGCGAGTTTCACGCTCGACTTCGATGCCTTGCCTGGCCAACTGATAGAGGGGTTGGCCAGCGCGCTTGAGTGCTGAATACATGGGGGGGACCTGGCTGATCCGGCCGCGAAAACGCAGCAAGGCCGCTTCCAGTTCTGACGTTCCGAACTGCGGCGGGCGGCGCTGCAAAACTTCGCCTTCGGCATCCCCGGTAGCGGTCGTAATGCCGAACAGGAGTTCAGCTTCGTAGGTCTTGTCGGCGCCGAGCAGATCCGACGAGAACTTGGTGGCCTCGCCAAAACACAGCGGCAACAAGCCCGTGGCCAGCGGATCCAGTGTTCCGGTATGCCCGGCCTTGGCGGCCGAAAACAGACGGCGCGCACTTTGCAAGGCAGAATTGGATGTCATGCCACTCGCCTTGTCGAGTAGCAGAACGCCGTCGACGCGTTGCCAACTGCGTTTTCTAGTTGTCGCCAAGATCGGTTTCAGGCGTGGGATCGGAAGTTTCCGAAATCGCCACGGCCTGTTGGATCAGCCTGGAGAGCTCGGCTCCGCGTTCGAGCGATTGATCAAACACGAAATGCAATTGCGGTGTCATGTGAATGCTGATGCGCTTGCCCAGCTCGCGACGCAGGAAACCCGAGGCCTTCTGCAAGCCGGTCATCACCTCCGGCAGATGTTCGCTGCCGACCAGGGTGCTGAAAAACACCTTGGCGTGGGCATAATCCGCCGTCACCTCAACCTCGGTGATGCTGATCATGCCAACGCGCGGATCCTTGAGTTCGGTGCGCATCAGTTCCGCCAGTTCGCGGCGAATCTGTTCGCAGACCCGATCCTTGCGCGCAAAGCCCTTGTTGATCGTCACTTACAGCGTCCGGGCGATTTCCGTCACGTCGTACACTTCCAGTTGATCGCCTTCCTGGTAGTCGTTGAAATTTTTCAGCGACAGGCCGCATTCGAACCCGGAGCGGACTTCCTTGACGTCATCCTTGAAACGCTTGAGCGACTCGA
>JAYSZS010000036.1:0-5951 GCA_043737935.1 Propionivibrio sp.
TTGAGCGGTTAAAAGAAGATGCTCCGGCAATGGCGCGCATCGATTATGTCAAGGCGCACGAGACCCACGTGGAGTGTCTTGCCGAGGATTTCTATATCCTGAACAGCCGTGGTGGCCGGGCACCGGCCATGATCGGGAACGACACGGCCGTCTGCCGCGATTGCCTGACGGAGATGTTCAGTACGGCGAACCGGCGCTGGCGTTACGCGTTTGCCAGTTGCAAGAATTGCGGCCTACGTTACACGATTTGCCGCGCCTTGCCTTACGCTCGCGAGCGAACCAGCCTCAAACCCTTTCCCTTGTGCCTGAAGTGTCAAATCGAGTCCCGACAGACTGCAGGTCGGCACCATCATAACGAAGCCAATGGTTGTCCGAAGTGTGGGCCGCAGCTGGCGCTGCTCGACGCCAAAGGAAAACCCCTGCAAGGCGACCCGATTGCCCAGGCCTTGTCTCTCCTGGAGCAAGGGAAGATCGTCGCCATCAAGGGTCCGGGGGGCTTTCATCTGGCCTGCGACGCACGCAATGCCGTGGCCGTAGCCGTCTTGCGCGAGCGCAAACAGCGTGATCAGAAGCCGTTTGTCGTGATGCTCGCCAATGCGTCCTCCGCGAGTAGCTTCGTACATCTGGGCATTGGCGAACCCGGTCTGCTCGCCATCCCGGAGCGACCGATCATTTTGCTAAAAAAACGCGCCACTTGTGATGCGGCGCTGCCGGGAGTGACATCGGAGCTGGGTTGGCTGGGCGTGATGATGCCGTGCACGCCCTTGCAGTACCTGCTATTCCATGAGGCGGCGGGTCGTCCGCAAGGTACTGGCTGGCTGGATAAGCCGCAGAAACTCGCACTGGTGATGACCGGCGCCGATCCCGGCGGCGAGCCTTTGGTGATTGGCAACAACGAAGCCCTGCTTCGCCTGTCCGGAATTGCCGACGCCTTTCTTTTGCATGACCGCGAAATACAGGCCCGATGCGACGACAGTATCGCTCGTTCCGGTCCCGGTGGGCTGCAACTTGTTCGTCGCGCACGTGGCTATACGCCGCGCGCAATCAAGTTGCCCCGCTCCGGTCCGCCGGTGCTGACGGTAGGCGGCTGGTTCAAAAACACGGTTTGCGTGACACGCGGCGATGAGGCCTTTGTTTCGCAACATATCGGCGATCTGGATAATGCGGCAGCGTGTGATTTTTTTGAATCCACCGTTGCTCGTCTGCTCAAATTTCTTGAAATCAAACCGGCGCTGGTCGCGCACGATCTGGATCGCAACTTCCACTCGACACGATATGCCCTGGAGTTTGCCCGTCACAGAGGGATACCGGCGTTCGCCGTGCAGCATCATCACGCGCACATCGCTTCGGTGCTGGCCGAACATCGGGTCGACGCCCCGGTTATCGGGCTGGCGCTTGATGGAATTGGCCTGGGGACGGATGGCGCCTCCTGGGGCGGCGAACTGATGCGCGTCGATGGAGCGCTGATGGAGCGTCTCGGCCATCTTGCGCCGATTCAGCTCGCCGGCGACCAGGCGCTAAGAGAACCATGGCGATTGGCCGCAGCGGTTATGCAGCAACTCGGGCGTGGCATGGAAATCGGACAACGCTTTGCCAAACAGCGTTCTGCAGCCTCGGTCGAAAATCTACTTCTTAGCGGTGGCAACTGCCCTGCGACTTCAAGTCTGGGCTGTTACTTCAATGCGGCGGCTGGCTTGCTCGGCGTCAAGTCCATGATGACTTTTGATGGACAAGCGGCTGAATTGATCGAAGGAATGTCCGAACACTATGGCGATGTTTTGCCGCTCAATGACGCCTGGACGATTGAAGAGGGTGTTCTGGACCTGCTGCCCCTGTTTGCGGTTCTGGCCGATGAGAAAAATGCCGAGCGCGGTGCCGCCGTTTTTCATGCCACATTGATCGCCGCGCTGGCCGACTGGGTTTGCGCCGTGGCACCGGTAAACACAACGGTTGTTGGCAGCGGCGGTTGTTTCCTCAATCTGGTGCTTGCCCGGGGCCTGCGCTCACGCCTTGGTGGCCATGGCCTTCACCTGATTGAGGCGCGCCACCTGCCGCCCAATGATGGCGGATTGTCGCTGGGTCAGGCGTGGGTTGCACAGCAGTACCTGCTCGGTGGTTAAAGCTCCGCTGGGTTAGTACTCGTTTCATCGCGTCACAATGCCGGGTTTGTAGCCGAGCGCCAGATGTATTTTCTCGGCGACTTTTTCGGCATCGGCCCGGATAGCGTAGGGACCGAGTTGCACGCGGTGTATTCCGCCACCGGCATTGATCTGGATCCCTTCGCTGAGCCAGTCCAGTTCGCGCGACAAATGTGAGCGCAGACTTTCAGCGTTGTCCGCATTGGAAAAGGCGCCGAGCTGAAGGAAAATCCCTTTCCGAAGGAGCGGTGCCGGGACTGCAGGCGGCGTCTCGCTGGCCGCCAGTGCTGCCGCCAGCAATTCAATCTCGTCGCGTTCGACGAAATTGGTGGCTGGCTTGACGCTCGGTAGCGGTGGTTTGACCTGGGCGTAGGACAGCGTTGTTGCATCGCCGGGCAAAACGGCTTCGACTTCAACCGGCGTGCTGCCGTTATTGATATAGCCAAGACGATGCGCAGCGGCGTAGGAGAGATCGATGATTCGATCGGCGTGGAATGGGCCGCGATCCGTTACGCGTACGACAACGGATTTACCGCTACTCACATTGGTTACCCGCACATAGGAGGGTATCGCCAGAGTCGGGTGCGCAGCGGTCATGGAGAACATGTCGTAAGGTTCGCCGATCGAGGTTTTCTGGCCGTGAAATTTTTTACCGTACCAACTGGCGATACCGCGCTGCTGGAAAGGCTTGAGGCTGGTTTCCGGTATATACGACTTGCCAAGCACGACATAAGGCTTGTTGGCAAAACGATGCAAGGGTTCGCTGCGTGGCTGAGCGTCAGGGATGTCGTCCAGATTGTCCGGGATATCGTCTCCCGGACCGTCGTCCTTGTAATACCCGCCGCCACGCTTCTGCGTCACCGCCAGTTTGCGCGCAGCGCCCGCAGGGGATGTCTGCGGCCCGGCGCCGGGCGGGGTGCTATCGACAGCGCGCGGCGGCAAACCCCCACAGGCCGTCAGAAACAGCGCCAGTGCCAGTGCCAGCAGAGCTTCGCTCACGGTTCACACCCCACACGTCTCTCCTTGTTAATGCTTGACCAGCATCCGGTGTGACTGGATGCTCATGAGAATACCGAGTCCAAGGAACAAGGTCACCAAGGCGGTTCCACCATAGCTCATGAAAGGTAGTGGAACGCCAACCACTGGCAATATACCGCTGACCATTCCCATGTTTACAAAGGCGTAGGTGAAAAAGCTGAGGGTGATTGAGCCGCCCAGAACTCGAGCAAAAAACGTCGACGCGTTGGCTGTAATCATCAGACCACGAGCAATCAGCATCAGATAGAGGAAAACCAAAATGCTGTTGCCCAGCAAGCCGCGTTCTTCCGAAAAAACGGCAAAAATAAAGTCGGTGTGACGTTCCGGGATGAATTCAAGGTGGGTTTGAGTGCCCTCCAGCCATCCCTTGCCGAATCCGCCACCGGACCCGATGGCAATCGTCGACTGAATGATGTGATAGCCTGAACCGAGAGGGTCGCTCGTCGGGTCGATCAGTGTCAGTATTCGCTTGCGCTGGTAGTCATGCAGCACGGTCCAGACAAAAGGCGCGGCACTGGCTCCCCCGACAATCATGCCGATGATCATTTTCCACGGCAGGCCGGCAAAGAAAATGACGTAAAAACCCGCCGCGCCGACCAGGATTGCCGTCCCCAGGTCGGGCTGTTTGGCAATCAGGCCAAAGGGCACGATCAGCAGCAGGACGGCGATTGAAAAATGGCGAAGCTTCAGGGCAGCTTCATACTTGTGGAAGTACCAGGCAAGCATCAGCGGCATCGCAATCTTGAGAATCTCGGACGGCTGGATTCGGGTGAAGCCGAGTGGCAACCAGCGCCTGGCGCCATTGACCTTGACCCCCACCAGAAAAACCAGCACCAGCAGAATGATACCCAGGACATAGAGCGGGACAGCGAAGCGCATCAGCTTCTGAGGCGGCAGTTGAGCGACGGACCACATCACGGCCAGGCCGACCAGCATGTTGAGCAACTGGCCAAGTGCCCGGTTGCTGGCGTCGTAGGTCGCGCTATAAACAGTGGCCAGCCCGAAACCCATCAAGACCAGAACAATCGCCAGCAAGGGGCCATCGAGATGCCCGACCAGACGCACCCGGAAACGTTGCAGAAATTGCAGAAACACGAATTATTCCTCCGCTTCCTCTTCCGGCGTTTCGTCATCCTTCGCCGGACCCTTGGGCCGCTTGCCCAACAAGTAATAGTCGAGCACCATGCGTGCGATCGGCGCGGCGGACTGGGCGCCAAAGCCGCCATTCTCGACCAGTACGGCGAGAGCGATCTTGGGGTGATCGGCCGGTGCAAAAGCAATGAACAGTGCGTGGTCGTGCAACTCCTTCTTCAGCTTGCTGGCCCTGTATTCAGCACCTTTCAGGCTGAACAGTTGCGCGGTGCCTGTCTTGCCACCCGATTCGTACGCCGCACCGGCAAAAGCGCGGGCACCGGTTCCCTCCTTATTGACGCCAACCATCGCCTTCTTGATTGTTTCGACATTCTGCGGCTTCCACGGCAGAGTCCTTAAAGGTTCCGGCTCGATCATGGTCTTTTCGCCGGTCCGGGTATCAGTGATGTACTTGACGAGATGCGGGCGGTAGATCACCCCGTTGTTGGCCAGGGCCGCCACCGCCTGTGCCAGTTGCATCGGTGTGTAAGCGTTATAGCCCTGGCCGATACCGACCGAGATGGTTTCGCCGGCAAACCATTTCTGCTGTTCGGGGCGCTTGAAGCGGCGCTTTTTCCACTCCTGCGAGGGCAACACGCCTTCCGATTCGCCTTCGATATCGATGCCAGTGCGGCTGCCAAAACCCAGGCTACCCATGAAGCGCGCGATGTTGTCGATTCCCATGTCGTTGGCCAGCATGTAGTAGTAGGTGTCACACGAGGCAACGATCGACTTGTACATATCGACCGTTCCGTGACCACCCTTCTTGTCGTCGCGGAAATGGTGGCCGCCGAAGTTGAAGAAGCCGGGATCGGAGATGGTCTGATTCGGCGTACGCTTGCCGATTTCAAGCGCGGCCAGTGCCATGAAAGGTTTGAAAGTCGAGCCGGGTGGATAGGCGCCGTTCAGGGCCCGATTCACCATCGGACGATCAGGTGAGTTGTTGAGCAGATCCCAGTCTTCTGTGCGGATCCCGTCGACAAAAAGATTCGGGTCGAAGGTGGGCGTGGACACCAGCGCAAGAATGCCGCCGGTGGACGGCTCAATGGCGACCAGTGCGCCGCGCCGCTCGCCAAAAGCCTTTTCGGCGATCTCCTGCAAACGCACGTCAAGAGTTAAGGTCAGGTTGCTACCCGAAACCGGAGCGGTACGCGACAGGCTACGAACGGCCCGCCCACCGGAATCGATCTCGACTTCCTCATAACCGGTCTCGCCGTGCAACTCGAATTCGTATTTCTGTTCGAGGCCGGTTTTGCCGATATGGTCGGTTCCTTTGTAATTGGCTAACTGATCTTTCTTCTCAATGGTTTCAAGATCGACCTTGTTGATGCGATTGATATAGCCCAGGGCGTGTGAGGCCATCGAGCCCAGCGGGTACTGTCGGAACAGACGCGCCTTGACTTCAACGCCGGGGAAGAGATAGCGATTCGCGGCAAAACGGGCGACTTCCTCGTCGCTCAATCGCGAACGAATCGGCAAGCTCTCGAACGTTTTGCTTTCTTCGAGCAACCTGCGGAACCGCCGTCGATCCTTGGGCAGAATTTCGATGAGTTTAGCGAGACCGTCAATCGTGGCATCAAGATCCTCGATCTTGGAGGGCGTGATTTCGAGGGTAAAGGCCGAGTAATTTCGCGCCAGAATCGT
>JAYSZS010000037.1:0-2485 GCA_043737935.1 Propionivibrio sp.
CGCGAGAAGACACTGCTCGACGCGGCAAAACGGATCGATGCAGCGGCTACAGCGCGCGGGCTTGGCAATGAAGACGCCCGCTTCTGGCGCGAACAGGTATTGGCAGGCCTGTGAGCATCCCCGCACCACTGACTGATACCGAGCGCCTGGTCGATTGGGAAGAGCTTCCCGAACGAGTCCGCAGCATACCGGCTAACTTCGATCCGTTAGCCGCGGGCGTGCTCATGGCGCATCAGATCGCTTGGCTGCGGATGCAAGCCGATCTCGATATCGCGGTGTGTGAAAAGGGACGCCGCACCGGCATCACCTTCGCCCAGGCACTGGACGATACGATTACCGCAGCCACCGCGAAAGAGGCCGGTGGCGACAACATCTGGTACATCGCCGACACCCGGGAGAAAGGACTGGAATTCATCGGCTACGTCGGCAAGTTCGCGCCAGTGATCGCTCGCGGGCAGGCGACCAGGATCGAGCAGCACATCTTCCTGGACCAATCGCCGGATGGAACCAGCCGGCAGATACAGGCGTTTCGCGTGCGCTTTGCCAGTGGGTTTCGTATCACGGCACTTTCCTCACGGCCGGAGAATATCCACGGTCTTCAAGGGTTGGTGGACATCGACGAAGCCGCGCTGCACAAGGATGTGGCCAAGGTGCTGGAATCCGCGACGGCGTTGCTGATCTGGGGCGGCCGTATCCGTATCTGGTCATCGCATCGCGGCAAGAAGAATGCTTTCAACCAACTGGTGCAGGACGTCCGCGCAGGCCGCTACGGAAAACGCGCTGGCGTGATCCGCATCACCTTCGACGACGCGGTCGCCAATGGGCTTTATGAGCGCGTCTGCGCTTTGCGCGGTATGCCGGCGACGGAAGAAGGCAAGAAGAACTGGTACACAGGCATCCGGTCGGCCTACGGGCCACGCAAGGCCGCCATGCGCGAAGAGTTGGATGTCATCCCCCGGGACGGCGAAGGCTCGGCAATTCCTTCGGTCTGGATTGAGCGTGCAATGCCAGAGATCCGCCCGATCCTGCGTATTGTGTTCGACGACGACTTTCCCCGCCGTAGCGAACGCGAGCGCGATACTTGGTGCGCGACTTGGGTAGCGACCCGGCTGATGCCGGCCCTCAAGGCGGCCAAGCAAGACTTCAAGGGACGATGGGCAATCGGCATGGACTATGCGCGGCACCGGCATTTTTCGGTCATCACACCCGCCCGGATCACTCAGGATCTACGTCGGGACGTGCCGTTTGTGATCGAGTTGTCCAACGCGCCGACCCGGCAGCAGGAACAGATCCTGTGGGCTCTGCTCGACGCGCTGGAAGGGTGGACGTTCGCGGGCGATGCCTCGGGCCCGGGTCAGACCATCATGGAATACACCGGCGACAGGTACGGCCGCGCCGAACTCGACAAGGACAGCGGACGTTACAGGGGCGGCCCGGTCCATGAAGTGACGCTTTCGCGCGGTTGGTACGGCGAGTGGATGAGCAAATACATCAGCTTGTTCGAGGATGGTTTTATCACCCTGCCTCGGGACGCATCGCTGGAAGACGATCACCGCGCTGTTGAGTATGTGGACGGTATTCCGATGGTGCCGAAGTTGGAACGCGCGGACCTGAAAGACGGAGATCTGGTGCGTCACGGCGACAGTGCGATCGCTGGCGCGCTGATGCACTTTGCGGCGATCAACTGGGTTGCCCATGTACCGATTGAATACCAGTCCACCGGCCAGCGTTTATCCGTTTCCGGCGACAGCCCCAACAGCTTCACGGACGTGGGCTTCGGCACCGTGGCCGGCGGCAATGACTTTCAAGGTTTCTGACGATGAACGAACCCACCCGCCCTGAAATCAATCGAGAGATCGCCACGACGGCCGATGGCATCGATATCACCCGCGGCTACACCGGCCCGCTGCTGGAGCCCTACGACAGCGTGCTGCGTCGGCGCGGCAGCGATCTGGAGATCTACGAGCAGGTGTTCTCGGATCCCGAGGTCAAGAGCACCTTCAGCCAGCGTCAGCTGGCGGTGACGCAGGCCGAATGGCAGGTGGACGCCGGCGGAGACCGCCCGATCGACGAGGAGGCGGCCCAGTTTCTGCGCGAGCAGCTGCAGCGGGTGGGTTGGGACAACGTCACCACCAAGATGCTGATGGGCGTGTTCTTCGGCTATGCGGTGGCGGAGATCATCTACAAGCCCGACGGCAACCGCATCGTCATCGACGCCATCAAGGTGCGCAACACGCGGCGGTTCCGCTTCGGCAAAAACAACGACCTGCGCCTGTTGACCATGAGCAACATGCACGAAGGCATTCCCGCCGAAGCGCCTTACTTCTGGAATTTCTGCTGCGGCGCGTACAACGACGACGAGCCCTACGGCCAAGGCTTGGCGCATTGGCTGTATTGGCCAGTGCTGTTCAAGCGCAACGGCATCAAGTTCTGGCTGATTTTTTTGGAGAAGTTCGGCATGCCCACGGCGGTGGGCAAATACGAT
>JAYSZS010000038.1:0-5935 GCA_043737935.1 Propionivibrio sp.
GTCTATGGCGATCCACACACGGTGCCCATCCGCGAGGATTTTCCGCTCTCGGCGACCAACCCCTACGGGCGCAGCAAGCTGATGATTGAGGAGATCCTGCGAGATCTGTGTCGCGCCGACGCGGCCTTGCGGGTCATGATGCTGCGCTATTTCAATCCGGTCGGCGCGCACCCCAGCGGCCATATCGGCGAGGATCCCGATGGCATACCAAACAATCTGATGCCCTTCGTCAGCCAGGTTGCTGTTGGGCGACTGTCCGAGTTATGCGTCTTCGGCAACGACTATCCAACGCCGGATGGCACCGGTGTTCGCGATTACATCCATGTCGTCGATCTGGCGCAGGCCCATGTTGCGGCCCTGCGCGCGCTGGACTCGCGGGAAGGTCTGCTGGCCGTCAATATTGGCACCGGGCGCGGTTACAGCGTGCTCGAAATGATCGAAGCCTTTTCCCAAGCCAGCGGCAAGGCGGTGCCTTACCGTATCGATGCCCGTCGTCCCGGCGACATCGCGGCCTGTTATGCCGATCCCTCGCTCGCTGCGGACTGTCTAGGCTGGCAGGCCACGCGGGACATCAACGCCATGTGCCGCGATGCCTGGAACTGGCAGGTGCACAATCCGGGGGGCTACAGGCCATGAGCGCTCAACCTCGCCCGTTGCTAAACGAGCAACGAGTGGGGTTCGACTATCGAACCACCTCATGAATTTCGTAGGCTGTCAATCATCGGATCGACAATACCGATCATCCCATCCGGGTAATTTGGTGCCAACCGGGTAATATCGGGCTTAACCTTGCCAGGCCTGGAACAGCGCAGGAAAATCTCTGTTGAGCAAGCACGGTGGCGCCAGATTGAGCATGCCGATCTGCCGGAGTTTGTTCTGGCATTCCTTTTCCAGAGGGGCGAAGCGGATTCCGATGAGGTTTTTATTGACATGAGCAACTTCCCCTTTGACAGAAATCAGGGAATCCTCGTTCAGGTGCAGGATTTCGAGCGAACAGGCTTCACCCGGTTTGACATCAAGCTGAAACAGCCTGGGCTCGAACAAGGCGCCGAATAGCGAAATGTCGATCAGGTCGCCACGGTAGGCCATGAACTTCAGGCGAAGCTCACCTTTTGAGTGAAAGGGAAAACGGGGATGTCGGCGAACCTCGTGCAGGAACATGGATTGGAACCCTGAAAGAATTGTCAAGACATCCGACTTTACCTGCGCTATGTTGCAGTTTGTTGTCAGAGGAGTGGTTTCCTTGAATTTTTTGGCATTGGGTAGAAAACAACTTTAGGGTTTTGCCGCTTCATTGCTCAGGGAAAATTGCAGGCGGAAATAGCCGCTGGCATTCTCCGGAAGCGAAAAACGAAGCCGATTGAGACCGCGATGGACAGGCTGCTGGCCGGCGGTCGGGGTAAATGGGCCGATTGCGGTGCGGGATCGTTCGATGCGCAGTCGCCCTTCGCGCGGCGAGAAAATTTTCAGTTCAAACTGGCCGGGCCGGACTTCCGTGAGTTTCGGGGCAAACGGACGCGCCAACGGTTCGCCGACGAACACACCTTCGCCCGGCCAGGCGACACTCTTCCAGTAGGCTTCGATGGCGCTGGCACCGCTCGCGTAATGGAACATGGCAACCGCCGGGAAAGGGAATTTCTGCGGGTGGTTGCAGGGTTCCACCACGGTTCCATAGCTGGCTGTGGCGCCGGCCTCGAGCCAGCGCAGGCTGCTCATCTGGCTTGAATCGGTGAGCTGGCCTCCGAAAGAAGTCAGATGATCGGCCAGCGCCCCCGGCAGAAAGTCGAGAGTTTTGAGTTGCGGCACCTGTGGCAGACCGGTGAAGTAGAAGAGAACGTCGTGGCGATCTTCAATGGCACCGGTTTCGAGGATCTCGATCGGGTATACGCCAGCCAGCTCCTTTGCTGTCAGTTCGAAATACACGGCGCGGACGCTTCGCGTTTTGTCCGGCGTGCTCAGCAAATAGGCGCGGCCGGTCGGAAAACTCTGGTCGGCAGCGATACCGCGGTCAATCAGCGCCTTGACCTGCTCGAAACTGCTGCCGGCCAGCATCATTGCCGGTCGCATTTTGTGCTCGCTGGCCGGGTACAGGCTGGGCGAGTTGAAATACGGGCTGGGCGCCGTCTTGCCGCAGTGGGCCGAGCAATAGTCCTCATTGAAACCAAAGGCCAGCGCGGAAGTCATCGACATGCAGCCGACCCGGTAGGGACTGCTCCAGGCCACGGCGTAGGCTTGAATATGCGCCGGTGTGGCGCGCTTGATTTCCGCTTTCAGTTGCGCAAACTCATCCTTGCCGAGCGCGCTGCGTCCGGGCGGGAAATGCACACGGATCAGGTTGGCGAGCGGAATGTGGCGTGCTTTCTGGTAGTACTCGCCGATCTGCCGCGAAAGCGGGTCCTCGTCGTTGATGATCAGGGCCAGCTCTTCGGCGCTGATGCCGGTCCGCGGTAGCAGGATCTGCGCCGTCGCAGCGAGCGGCGAGCTGACTACGAACGGGGCAATGAGCGGCGTGATCAGCAGGCACAAGGCCAGTCGGGAACAACGGGAAAATGCAAGAAAATACAAACGACGTCCTCATGGGTGAAACGATAGCCAACCTCATCCTCGCGCATAATAGCGTTTATTTATTCAAGTCTTGTCTATGTCCAAGCACTCTTCCATCCCTCCGCTGCATGACCGGCTTCGCCAGCGTGTGCCCCAAGTGCGCGTTACGCAGTGGCTGATCGGCATCAATCTTCTGGTATTCGTGGCGATGCTCGCCAGCGGTGCCGGTTTGTGGCATTCGTCCAACACCATTCAACTGGCGTGGGGGGCAAATTTCGGCCCGGCCACTCAGGATGGCGAATGGTGGCGGCTGGGCAGCGCCCTCTTTCTGCACTTTGGTGTGCTGCACCTGGTAATGAACATGTGGGCGCTGTGGGACGGCGGCCAACTGGTCGAGCGCATGTATGGGCACCTGCGTTTCGCGGCAATCTATTTTCTCAGCGGAATCAGCGGTAACCTGCTTTCGTTGGTCAGCCACCAAGGCCAGGCCATATCCGGCGGCGCGTCCGGCGCCATCTTTGGCGTCTATGGTGCCCTGCTGGTTTGTCTGTGGCGCGAACGTCGGCAATTACACCCGCACGAGTTCCGCTGGCTGTTCTGGGGGGCGTCGGGTTTTGCTGCGCTCACCATCGTGCTCGGTCTGCTGATTCCCGGAATCGATAACGCGGCGCATGTCGGCGGATTTCTGACGGGCCTGCTCAGCGGCGTGGTGCTGGCGCGTGCACTTGAACCGGGACAGACAGTGCCCTGGCGCCCGCGCTCGCTCGCCGCTGCGGTGTTTGCCCTGGCCCTGCTGCTGCTGGTCGGCCAGATTCCCGCACCGACCTGGCTCTGGAGTGAAGAAACACTGGCGCGCAAGGAAGTCAGCGAGTTTTTAAGGGACGACGCAGCGATCAGGCAAGCCTGGCAAAAGATCCTGAACGACAGCAAGCGCGGCGGCGTTTCATTTGACGAACTGGCCGGTCGCATCGATACGGCGATCGGAGATCGCTATGAAGAAAGTTTCGAGCACCTGACACTGTTTCCGATCAATCCGGCCTTGCCCTCGGCCAAGATACTGGAAATGCTGCGCGAATACGCCGAGTTGCGTCGGGACGCTTCACGCTCGCTGGCCGAAGGATTGCGCAGCAAGGACTCGGCAAAAATTCGTGAGGCCATCGCACTGGAAAAAAAATCCAGGGAACTGCAAAGTCCGGCAAAAGTTTCGCAAGAAAAACCGAAATCCTGAAAACATCAGTGAATCGATAAGGGAGCCACCATGCAGCAAAGCATCAGCTTCATTACACTGGGCGTTGGCGATCTGGCACGCAGCCGGGCGTTTTACAGAGCGCTCGGGTGGAAGGAATCTTCAGCCAGCAAGCCGCAAATTGCCTTCTTCCAGACGGGGACAGTGGTTTTCGGTTTGTTTCAGCGGGATGCGCTGGCCGAGGATGCGAATGTCCCGTCAGCAGGTTCCGGCTTTCAGGGATTTACGCTGGCGCACAATGTCGAGTCTGAAGAGGCGGTGAGCAAAACCCTGGAGCACGCCATCGCTGCCGGTGCCCGCCTGACGCGTCCCGCCGAAAAGGTATTCTGGGGAGGTTTTCGAGGCTACTTTGCCGATCCCGACGGCTTTTTGTGGGAGGTCTGCTGCAATCCCTTCTTTCCCCTGGACGCGCAGGGCCGCGTCCAGCTACCGGAATAAGGAAGCGATGAAACCGGCTGTCGAACCAGTGATCGATTTGTTGCACGGCGCCTCGTTTAGCACGCTGGCCACGCAATCCGTCCGCTTGCCCGGTTATCCTTATGCGACGGTCATTCCCGCTGTGCTCGATGAATGCCACCGACCGCTGCTTCTGGCCAGCGCCCTCGCCGAACATACCAGGAACCTGCTCGCCGACCCGCGCCTGAGTCTTTCGCTGCTTGAACCGAATTGTGCCAACGTCCAGACAGCCGCTCGCCTGACCCTGATCGGCGATGCCGAACCGTTCGAGCCGGGAGATCTGTTGCAGGCACGTTATCTGCGTTACCTGCCCGACGCCGAACAGTATCTGCAACTCGATTTCATGTTCTTTCGCATCATCCCCCAGCGACTTCGATCGATCGCCGGTCTCGGCAGGATGGGCTGGCTGGAGGCAGACGATTTCAGCATGTGGCCTTCACTCTCGCTGAAGACGGAAAACAGGCTTCTCGATTCAGTGCAGCGGGCGCTGCCAGCGAGCATTTCGATTCTCGGAATCGACTGTTATGGCATCGATTACCAGGCCGAAGGTTTCAGGAAGCGACAGGGTTTTGGCAAAACTGCCGTGCGCGAAGAATACCTTGAAGCCACCCTGCATGAAGTTGTCGCGCAGCTTGCCCTGGAAAAACCCAGCGAGTAGTCCCGGCCCACGGCGGATCAACGGGTGCGTTTCCTGATTTCACCATTGCAGGCATCCGTCACGCGGGCGTATTCCTCCGAGGTATCAATGAGGGCCTGAGCTTCATCGGCGCGAGCAAATTCACGCTGGATGTAGGGCAGCCAGTGTTTATCCAGTTCGCGTTGCAGATCGGCACTCGTCTGACCCACAGGGCCACGCCAGGGGCCTCCGCTAGCGAAGCGGCGGTTCAGCGATTCGCTTAGATCTTTCTCGATAGAGGCGAGTTGCGCCTCGTAAGCTTTGACGTGGCGTAACTCATGCCGATAAATCTCCTTGTAGGCACAACCGCCTTCGGGAAACTCTTTCGCGACGTAGACCGTCATCGGATTGAAGCCGAGCGTCAGGTTGAGTTGCGGGCTGGCGCACTCCCAGCGACCCGATCGGTCAACATAGTGCGGAGTGCTGCTCGCGAAGTGCGCGACGGCGTTACCGAGGGTAAGCCCCAGAATCTGGTTGCCGGCTCGCGCCAGGGCCGACCCCAGATGATTGAGCACCTTGTAACCGTGCTGAGTATTGACGGTGACGCGCGCATCAAGTCGCTTGACCGTTACTGAAGGCTTCGGCAACTGATCGCACTCGTCCGCCCAGCCCGGGCCGGAAAGGACGACTGTGAGCAGCAAGGCAAAGGAACGCATCGGCAAGCCTGGGAATAAGACCGGAATGAACCGGGAGCATGGAATGCACCATTCTGCCCGATTTCTGCTGTTCCGGCTGCACTTGTCTGGACACCGTTTTGTACTTCATGACAACTTCTTATAACAGGTACCTGACGGGTTTCAAGGCATGCGCCACAAACGGCGGCAAGGCGCTTTTTGAAGCGCCTTGCCGCCATCCTGCCCGCGCCCGCTGCACTGCGAGCCGCCACTGCGTAGTCGGAGGTCTATCCAGGCATCCCACCGCTAAGGAAACACTGAATAAGTAGCAAAAGAAGTGAACGATCTTTTAGTCATGTCATCAAAGAAATGGGATCGATCACGGGGGTTAAGACGATG
>JAYSZS010000039.1:0-12897 GCA_043737935.1 Propionivibrio sp.
GGTTTTGTGTTCATTTTTCATTTTGGTATTCCATTTGTATTCCCCGTGTTTCCGGTACATCATCACTTTATGTAACAGGGTGCAATGAAACAAACGATCAATTGTCAGTCGATGCGTGAGAAAATCTCATCCTTATGAGTTATCGACTCCCTCCGCTGAATGCGTTACGCGCGTTTGCAGTCGCCGCTCGCCACCTGAGCTTCAAGAAGGCCAGTGAGGAGCTTTCCGTCACGCCGACGGCGATCAGCCATCAGATTCATGGCCTTGAAGACTATCTTGGCTTCGCGCTTTTTCATCGATTGACGCGGGCGCTGGAGCTGACGAGCGAAGGGCGGGCCATGTTGCCCAAGGTGCGCGAAGGGCTCGAATGCTTCGCGGCAGCCGTCGAGAGCACGCGGCGCCATGAGCCCGGCGGACGTCTTTTGGTAACCTCGCCTCCAGTCTTTGCCTCGCGCTGGTTGATCAGCCATCTTCCTGGATACACCGCACGCCATCCGGAAGTTCAATTACACATGACGGCGTCGCCGAAAATGATCGATCCACCGGATGCCTTGCAGGTTTCGGGCTTCGAGACAATCGATGTGCGCGATGATGAAACCGAGCTATTCATTCGTTTCGGTCGTGGTCGTTATCCCGGCTGCCGGGTCGATCGCTTGTTTTCGCCGGCCTACACGGCGGTGTGCAGTCCTCGCTTGTTGTCGGGAATGCGCCCGCTGAACGTGCCGAAGGATCTCCGCTATCACGACCTCCTGCACGACGATACCACCCCGGAGCTGATGGATCGGCCGACCTGGGCCGAGTGGCTGCAACTCGCTGGCGTCGAAGGGGTTGACGACAATGCCGGGACTCACTTCAGTGATTCCAGTCTCGCACTTTCGGCAGTATTCGACGGCCTCGGTATTGCATTGGCATCAGTGCCGCTGGTTGAAGCCGAGGTTGCTGCCGGACGCCTGGTTGTTCCCTTCGCTATCCTCATCCGCAGACCACAGGCTTACTATCTGGTCACCCCCGAAGCGGTTGCCGAGCGCCCCGTTATTGGCGCTTTCCGCGAATGGCTGCTCGAAGAGGCGGCCAAGGTTCAGTACTAGCCACCGGACGCGGCGCCATGACGAGCGTGCCGCTTCATTTTTAAAGAACCAGTTTGCGTTGTGCCAGATAGGTATGCAGAATCTGCAATCGCGACAGCGGGTCGTCGAGTTCCAGAAGCTTCTGTTTGGCGAGGGCCTGCACAGGGACAATCTCGGTCAGCCGGTAACCGACCCAGGCCGCGTCGTCAAAGGCATGCGGTTCGGGCATTTTCTCCGGGCCGAGATCACCAGCGACTTTCTGCAGCAGCGGCAGCAAGCCGTGCTGCGCTGGCGGAACGTCCTGCCGCGCAGGTTCAGCGATCAACTCGACCTGTGCGCGCAACAATCCATCGGGCCGGGTGCTCGTTGAAATGATGCGGAAGCGACGCCCGCCGCGCACCGTCAGCATCAGAATGCCGAGTTGCGGCATGTCTGCCTGGTCGATATGCGCCAGCGTGCCGACCCTGTGCGGTACAGCCGATTCACCGACTTCCTTGCCGCTGGCAATCAGGCATACGCCAAAGGGTGTCTTGTCTTTCATGCAGGCGGCGGCCATGTCGAGATAACGCTGTTCGAAAACTTTGAGCGACAATACGCCGCCGGGAAAGAGGACGCCGCCGAGTGGAAAAAGAGGGATGTCGATCGCTGGTGATCCGGCCCCGGTTTCTGTCGATTCGCTGCGCTGAAAGCCTAGCCAGTTCATTCGGGTTCCCTGCCCCAGCGCTGCATCAGTGCATGCGGTACGGCCAGTTGATCGAGAATGCGGGCGACCACAAAATCGACCAGATCCTCAACCTTTTCCGGATGATGGTAGAAACCGGGATTGGGCGGAAGAATCACCGCGCCGGCTCGCGCCAAACGCAGCATGTTTTCCATATGGATTGCCGAGAACGGTGTTTCACGCGGCACCAGGATCAGCTTGCGCCCTTCCTTGATGACCACATCGGCGGCACGTTCGATCAGGTTGCTGGCCAGACCCTGGGCAATCGAGGCCAGCGTGCCCATGGTGCAGGGGCAAACCACCATGGCCTCCGGCGGATTCGATCCGCTGGCTACCGGCGCAAACCATTCTTCGCGGCCGTAAACAAAGAGTTCGCCGGGGAGTGCGGCATAGCGTAGGCGAAAAACTGCCTGCGCCTCGCTCGCGCGTGAAGGGAGTTCGATCGCCATTTCCTGTCGGGCAACCACCTGGGCGACCTGGGAATAGAGCAACTGCACGCGGCAGCCGGCGGCGAGCAAAGACTCAAGCAAACGTATGCCATAGGGCATGCCGGAGGCACCGGTAAAGGCTAGGCAGATGGTCCTGGGCATTTTCATTCCGCTGTCAAAGGTTCGCTGGCCGGGAGCTCCGCGAGCAGACGCGCAGCAACCAATCCATTGATGATACCGAAAGCCAGCGCTGCTGCGGAAAAAAGCGGCACCAGATAGAACAGTCCGTTGTGCGGGATCAGCCACAGCCGGGCGAGCAGCAACTGGCCACCGATATGCGCAAAGGCGGCCAGAATGCTCCAGCTCACTGGCCCGAACCAGCGTCCCGGCAGTTGAATGGCAAGCGCCAGGACGAGCAGGCTGAGCAATGCCCCGGTCAAGCTCATGAAAAAGCCGGGTGAAAGAAACTGGCCGAGCAGCAGGCCGCCAGCGATAACGCGCAAGCCGCTGACCCACGCCGCCGTTGCCCAGCCGTAGCGGGCCAGCACAATCAGCGTCACGATATTGGCCAGTCCCGGCTTGACACCCGGTAGCGGCAAGGGAATCGCCGCGTCGATCAGCGCCAGGCCAATCGCCGCCGCCGCAAGCTGAGCGATGCGGTGATCTTCGGGGGTCGTGGACAGCTTAGTAACTGAGCGAGTCATAAGCCTCCTTGCCCCCCTGTACCTGTACGCTGACCTGATTCGGCACGCAGATGGCGATCTCGCCGGGGCGTGCCAGCCAGCCCTGGCGCACACAATACTGGCGTGGCCCGGGGTCGGAGACAACGCGCACGCGGCGCTTTTCAACGCGCACCGTGGTGATGCCGAGCGGGCCGGGAACGTCGATCTGGCGATTTCGCGACAAATCCAGCTCGGCGAAGACTTCGCCGCCACGCTTGATGACGGCCTTTTCGGCAACGCCGCCTTGCCATGCCAGCGGAAAGGATACGCCACAGATCGCCAGTCCCAGCGCGGCCACCAGCCAGTCACCGGGCCTGAGCAAGGCCAGCCAGTGCATCAGGTATTGCCGGTGGGTGTAGACGCAGCAGCAGACGCAGAAACAGGCGGCAGTTCGCGGTGACGTACCAGTACCCGCGCCTGTTTGCGGAATTCGCGTGCAAGCCACTCGGCCATATACACCGAACGGTGCTGGCCACCCGTGCAGCCGATACCCACGGTCAGATAGTTGCGATTGTCGCGAACGTAGCACGGCAGCCAGGTAGCGATGAAACGGGCAATGTCGTCACGCATGTGCAGCACGTCGGGTTCGGCGTCAAGAAAGGCGATCACCGGGTCGTCGCGTCCGGTTTGCGACCGCAATTCCGGGTTGTAGTGAGGATTGGGCAGACAGCGCACATCGAAAACGAGTTCCGCATCGAGCGGGACACCGTGCTTGAAACCGAAGGATTCGAAGATCAGGGTCAGTCCCTGTTGCGCTTCGGTGGCGATGAACTGGCGTATCCATTCGCGCAGGGCGTTCGGTTTCAGGTCGCTGGTATCGATGTGATGACCGAGCTCGGACAGGCTTCCCAGGCGCACGCGTTCCTCGGCAATGGCTTCGGTCACGGTGCGCTGTTCATTGGCCAGCGGATGCCGGCGGCGGGTTTCGGAATAACGCTTGAGCAGCGTTTCGGTTTTGGTGTCGAGAAAAAGAAACTGCAGTTCCAGATCATTGACGCGCAGTGCGGCCAGTTGTTGTGGCAGCATCGCGATGCTCTCACCGCCGCGACTGTCGATAGCGACTGCAACCTTGTCGTAGCCTTGTTGAGCGAGCTGGTCAATCAGTTGCTGCAACAATTGCGAGGGCAGGTTGTCCACACAATAGTAAGCCGCGTCCTCAAGCATGTTGAGGGCAATCGACTTGCCGGAACCCGAGAGGCCACTGATGATTACGATGTGCATGTGCTGGAGCATAGCGGAACCTAGCTTACACGGGCAAGCCGGGCTTTCTTAAAATTAGGATCTCTGTTGCTGAATCGATGCCATGAAACTTCTTGATATTTCCTTCCTTGCCGATCTCGTTGCCATCCGTCACGATATCCACGCCCACCCCGAGCTGGCCTTCAAGGAAGCGCGAACCGCCGACATCGTGGCACGGGAGCTGGTCGCTTACGGGATTGAAGTTCATCGCGGGCTGGCCGGAACCGGTGTTGTCGGCGTTCTGCGCAAGGGCAGCAGCGCACGCGCCATCGGCTTGCGTGCCGACATGGACGCCCTGCCGCTGCATGAAAAAAACGAATTTCCACATCGCTCAAGGCAGCCGGGGCAGATGCACGCCTGCGGCCATGACGGCCACAGCACCATCCTGCTCGGTGCCGCACGTTATATGGCTGAACATCTGGGAAGTATTGATTTTGACGGTACCGTCTATTTCATTTTCCAGCCGGCCGAGGAGTCGGAAGGCGGCGCGGCGGTGATGATCGAGGATGGCCTGTTCGAGCAGTTTCCGATGGATGCGGTATTCGGCCTGCACAACTGGCCGGGGATTGCGGTCGGTGAAATGGCCGTGATGCCCGGGTCGGTGATGGCCGGCACCTGCGCCTTCGAGATCGCCGTGCGCGGCCACGGCTGCCATGCCGCGATGCCGCATCAGGGCGTCGACACGCTGGTCGCGGTCAGCCAACTGGTACTTGCCCTACAAACCGTCGTCGCACGCAACCTGCACCCCTGCGAAGCGGCGGTGGTCAGCGTCACGCAGATTCACGGCGGCGAAGCTTGGAACATCATCCCCGACGATGCCGTGCTGCGCGGTACGATTCGCGCATTCAAAGCCGAAGTGCAGGAACTCGTCGAGCACGCCATCGAGCGCCTGTGCAGCGGTATCGCCAGCGCGTTTGGTGCCCAGATCACGGTCAATTTCAACCGCCGCTATCCGCCGACAGTCAATAGCCTCACCGAAACCGAACTCTGCCGGCGCGTTGCCGGGCAAGTTTTCGGCAGCGACAAGGTGCGCCAGGATGAGCTGCCGTCAATGGGCGCCGAGGATTTCGCCTACATGCTGCAAGCCAAGCCGGGCTGTTATGTGTGGCTGGGCAACGGGCCGGGAACCGGCGGCTGCACCCTGCACAACCCGCATTACGATTTCAACGACGAGATTCTTGAATTCGGCATCAGTTACTGGGTCAGTCTGGCGGAAAACGCGCTGTAAAACCGCTGTAAAACATTACTAGACAGGATGACAGCCGAAGTTTTTGCCCTCTATACGTTCTGGCGTCTCTTTGTAATCGAGTTGTAGATTGAGGTTTCATTGTTCGCAGCAAAAGTTGAATGCGGGAACGGCACTTTTTCATTTATTCCGTCGCTGCCCGTTCCTTGACCAACGATCGATACCGGTAGGGGCGGACGACCGCAACCCAGGCAATAGCCGTTATCAGGATCGAACAGGCAAACTCCAACACAGGGATACGCCTCTTCGGTTTCGTTCATTCACTGAATTCCTTGCGTCGACGCGCCACAGCGTCAAGGATGTTCAGCCGTTCATCGTTTGAAGCACGGCTCCAGCCGGAAATCTCGTCAAGGCTGCGAAAACAGCCCTGACACAATCCGTTGGCGGTATCCACCGCGCACACATTGATACACGGCGATACTGCTGCCTTCTGTATTCCGGTTTGAATCATGTAATTTTCCTGGGGAGGTGAAGGGGGCAACCAATGAGACACGCGTCAAACCATCCAGTTCGGTTTTCTCTTCTCCAGAAAGGCGGCCAGCCCTTCCATTCCCTCCGGACTCGAACGGATTCGGGTAATGCGTTGCGCCGTTTCTTCGATGCACGACTCGTCAATCGGTTGACCCGAGACAACACGAATCAGGGCCTTGCACTCGGCTTGGGCCTGCGGACCGTTTTTCAGCAGGGTGTCGACGATCTCGCCGATCGCCTCGTCGAGTTGTTCATCACCCGGAACGATTTCATGTACCAAACCGATACGGTAAGCCTCCGCCGCAGAAAACCGCTCGGCGGAGAGCATATAGCGACGGCAATAGCGCTCGCCGATGGCCGCCAGAATATAAGGGCTGATCACGGCGGGCACAATGCCGAGCTTGACCTCGGTCAGGGCAAACAGTGCGTCATACGTGGCGACAGCAATATCGCAGGCGGCAATCAGGCCCACCCCGCCGCCATACGCCGGCCCTTGCACACGGGCGATGGTCGGTTTGGAAAGCGTATTCAGGGTGCTCATCAAGCGCGCCAGGTTGCGTGCGTCGAGCAGGTTTTCCTGCGGCGTATAAGCCGCCGCACGCTTCATCCAGTTGAGGTCGGCGCCGGCGCAGAAACTTTTGCCGGTGGACGAAAGTACAAGGACGCGCACCCGCGTATCGGCCTCCAGTTCAAGCAGCCCGCTGGTCATTTCCGCAATCAGCCGCTCATCAAAAGCGTTGTGGCGTTCGGCCTTGTTAAGCGTCAGGATGCCGACGGATTCGTCGACCTCGCAAATGATTGATTGATACATAAAGTCTCCGTCAGGCGAGCGGGATGCTCTCGGTTAAGTCCCACAAATCAGAGAGGATTCGATGTGGTTTCCTTTGCCGCAGGGGTAAGCCCGGTTAATTCGCAGATAACCTGCGCCGGATAGAAAAAACTGAAATTTCAGAGTAACTCGCTGCCAAAGCAATCGAAAAAAATCGCTGAATGCTATATTATGTAGGGTAATAACCGTTACAGGTCGCTCCTCTTTGGGGATAGTTTATTGCTTCCTGAGGTTTTTCATTTCGCCTCCGCATTTTGCCAGGCGTTCCTTTTACTTTGTTGAGTACCCGTAAGGAGGTCTTTCAATGGCGCAACCGAATAAAACTGAAGAAGTCAAATCAATGCCCGATCCCGCAGAGCTTGTCAAAAGCTATGCCGAAGTGGCCAAACGTGCTTCGAAAATGATGGCGCAATACGTCGAGAAAAAGGCCAGTGAGGGAATCTCGATGCCGAAGGACGAAATGGGAATCGCCAAGGCCTTCTCGGATCTTTCTGCGTGCTTGATGGCCAATCCCCAGAAGATGGCAGAAGCGCAAATGAAGTTGATGAAAGACTACTTTGCGCTGTGGCAATATTCGACGGCGAAAATGATGGGAACGACATCGCTTCCGGCCGTAGCCACGCCCGAGAAATCGGACAAGCGCTTCAAGGACGAAGAGTGGGATAGCAGTTTCGTCTTCGATTTTATCAAGCAGTCTTACCTGCTGACGTCCAGTCACCTGAATGGCGTCGTTTCAGAAGCTGAAGGGCTTGACGAGTCGACGCAAAGAAAAGTCGATTTTTTCACGCGCCAGTTCATTGACGCGCTTTCTCCGACCAATTTTGCTCTGAGCAATCCGGCCGTTGTCCGCGAAACGGCCAACACCAACGGGCAGAACCTGATCAATGGGTTCAACAATCTGTTGCGTGACATGGAAGCCGGCGATGGTCAGTTGCGAATCCGCATGACCGATCCCGATGCCTTCGAGCTGGGCAAGAACGTTGCCACCACTCCGGGCAAGGTCGTTTTTCAGAACGATATGTTCCAGCTCATTCAGTATGATCCCTCGACCCCGCAGCAGTTCAAGAAGCCGCTGCTGATCGTGCCGCCGTGGATCAACAAGTTCTATATTCTCGATCTGCGTGACAAGAACTCCTTCGTTAAATGGGCAACCGATCAGGGCCACACCACATTCATCATAAGCTGGGTCAATCCGGACGAAAGGCACGCCAACAAGAATTTCGAGAACTACCTGCTCGAAGGCACGATGCTGGCCATCGATGCGGTTGAGCAAGCCACCGGCGAGAGCAAGATCAACGCCGCCAGTTATTGCCTTGGCGGCACCTTGCTGATGTCCACACTGGCCTACATGACCGCCAAGAAAGACAGGCGCATTGCATCGGCGACGTTTTTCACGACCATGCTTGATTTTTCCGAGCCGGGCGAGCTTAAGGTCTTCCTTGACGAAGATACCGTTGCCAGTCTTGAAAAGAGAATGAACGAGCGCGGTTATCTTGATGGCTCCGACATGGCCGGCACCTTCAACATGCTGCGCGCCAACGACCTGATCTGGTCCTTCGCGGTAAACAACTACCTGATGGGCAAGGAATCCTTCCCCTTCGACCTGCTTTACTGGAATTCCGACTCGACGCGCATGCCGGCCAAGATGCACAGTTATTACCTGCGCAATTTCTATCTGGGCAACAAGCTGCGCGAACCGGGCGGCATCGAGCTCGGCGGCGTCAAGATCGACATCTCCAAGGTCAAGACTCCGTGCTATTTCGTCTCGGCGATCGAAGACCACATTGCCCCGTGGAAGAGTACCTACATGGGCGCATTGCTGCCGAGCGGGCCGGTCAAATTTATTCTTGGCGGTTCCGGCCACATCGCCGGCATCATCAATCCACCGTCGGCCAACAAGTATGGGTTCTGGACGAATTCCGAGTTGCCTGCCGCGTCCGACGATTTCCTCGCCGGCGCGACGCAGAACCCCGGTTCGTGGTGGACCGACTGGCAGCAGTGGGTGACCGATCAGGTTGGCAGCAAGGAAAAGGTTGACGCGCGCACGCCGGGTTCCGGCGAACTCAAGGTAATAGAAGATGCACCGGGCGCCTTCGTCAAGATGCGGCTGGACAAGAAAAAGGCCGCCAATTAATCATTTGGCTCCTTAAATCAAAAAGGGGGCGCAAGCCCCCTTTTCCGTTGACGTACAATCGTTCCCATCATGGACTCAATACGACTACCCGATTACAGGGGCGGCAGCATCGTCAACCTTATGCAAAGCATCGCCTCGGCCTGTGGCCGCAGCGGGGCGGACTATCCGCAACTTGGAACCCTTTCCGCCTTGCAACTCGGTGCAGCGCGCCACATTGTTCTGCTGGTGATCGACGGTCTCGGGCAGCGCACACTGGCCGGTCATCCAGCCAGCCCGAATCTTCAACGCCACTTGCTCGGCACTATGACATCGGTATTCCCCTCGACTACCGCCAGCGCCATTACTACCTTCATGACCGGGCTCGCACCGGCGCAACACGGCCTTACTGGCTGGCACATGCACCTTGAAGAAATCGACCAGACGCTGGCCATCCTGCCGCTGACCCCGCGCGGCGAGCCGGCAAAAATGTTGCCGCAAGCGCTGCCCATGCGTCTTTTCGAGCATCAAGCGCTGTACCAGCAACTTGATCGCGAGTGCTGGGTGCTGGCACCACAGAGCATCGCCAGCAGTCCCTTCAACGCCTGGCATTCGCGCGGCGCCCAAAGCGTTGCTTACAATTCGCTGCCTGAACTGTTTTCCCGGCTTGCCGGGCTGTTGCACGAAGCTCAAAAGCCACGCTTCATTTATGTGTACTATCCTGATCTCGATACGAATTCGCACCGCTACGGCACCGACAGCGAACAAGCACAGCAGATACTGGCTTCGCTTGATACCGCATTCGGCCAGTTTGTGCACGACGTACAGGGTAGCGATAGCTGGTTGATCGCCACCGCCGATCACGGCTTTATTGATTCGCCACCCGACCGTGTTGTAAGCCTCACCGATCACCCGCATCTTGCCGCGCTGCTGGCACGACCACTGTGCGGAGAGCGACGTGCCGCCTACTGTTATGTGAGCAAGGAGCGGCGGCTAGATTTCGAAAGCTATGTTTGCCAAAATCTCACAGACTGCGTCGACCTGCGGCGTAGCAGTTCCTTGATCGAGGCCGGCTGGTTTGGCCCGCCGCCTTTTCATCCGCGCCTGGCCTCGCGCGTTGGCGACTATACGCTGGTAATGAAAGACAACTGGACAATCAAGGACTGGCTTCCCGGCGAACGGCATTACCCGATGCTCGGCGTACATGGGGGAATCAGCAGCGCCGAAATGATTGTGCCACTGATTGCCCTCAGGGTATAGATTGACACCCGACAGTCTTGTCAGTCAGCCGGACGATGGCCATAATTGTCAAATCATTACTTGCAGCAACTTGATTTTCGATAAAACCTGCAAGGCAGTTTGCCGACGGGCCAAAAGAACGGCAATTAAGCAAATTTAACAGACTAAACGAGCTAATCACCATGCCAGCCAACCAGCCACCAACGTCCCGCCTTGATCAGGTGGTTGCCGATGCCATTTGCAATCGTCAGACACGCGATTCCGGTTACCGCGAACAGGCGCTGAAAATTTACCCATGGATCTGTGGTCGCTGTGCCCGCGAGTTTTCGCGTGAGAACCTGCAGCAACTGACCGTGCATCATCGTGACCACAACCACGATAACAACCCGACGAACGGCAGCAACTGGGAATTGCTCTGTCTCTATTGCCATGACAATGAACATTCGCGCGAACTTGACGCTGAAGCAGCACGTCAGGCCGGAGTTGTCGGCAGCGGCAAGGCCGAGGCCAATCGGGCAACGGCGCAGCCTTTTGCCAATCTAAAAGAACTGCTCAGGAAAAACGAACGCTAAGCCGCGATCGGTTGAGTGTTTATGACGTGGCTTCGTCAGTAAAATCTGTGGGCCAGTTAAGGTTCGGGATGTTTGCCAAGTGCAAAGTACAATGAGATTTCCGTGATTCGGAAGGTTCGAAAGACGTAAGTTTTCTCATGGTCACTTTGGCTTTTGGTGACAATGTGGAAACGGTCGAAGATTTTGAGCGCATTGATGCAGCGCACAGTAATAAAACGCCGCAAGCATATCAATAACAGAATCAGGATAGGCAAAGATTGAGCCCGGGTCAGTGGGGGATTGATTTCATAACCGTTATTTAAGCACCAGCGGCAGGCCCGCGACCACCAGCGTCACGTTCTCGCAAACCGCAGCGACGCGTTGGTTGAGTCGGCCCTGTTCATCGGCAAACAGGCGCGACACGGCGGCCATCGGCACCACACCCCAACCCACTTCATTGGAAACGATGACGATCTTTCCCGGCAGTTGCGGCAAGGTGTCGATCAGCGCCTGAACTTCGCGTTTGAACAGCGGGCAGTCGAGCGGCTGGCCGGCCTCGGCCTGTCGCGCCGCGGTTCCGGCAAAGAGCAGGTTCGACAGCCACAATGTCAGGCAGTCCACCAGCAGGCAGACCTCGGGCGCCGCATGTTGCTGCAGCGTCGCCGCCACATCGAGGGGCGTTTCAACCAGTCCCCAGTTCGTCGGACGCCGCGCCCTATGGTGCATAATCCGTTGCTCCATTTCGCCATCGAGGGCCTGCGCGGTGGCTACGTAGATGACCCGCAGGCCGCTTTCCGCCGCGCGATTCTCCGCAAAAGTGCTCTTGCCCGAACGGGCGCCGCCGATGATCAGTTCTCTCATGCAGCAAGCTTAGCATGGGAGCACGAGCGTATAATCCTACTTTTTTTGCAGGCGCTTGCAGCAAGCGAATATCCCATGCACTTCTCCATTGCTCCTCCCGGCAGCGAACTCGATGCGGCCCTGCAAAACCGGATCGACAACAAGACCAAGCCGCCCGGAGCACTCGGCCAGCTTGAACAACTGGCGCTGCAAATCGGACGGATTCAGCAGTCGCTGACGCCCGTTTTTTCGCATCCGCACCTGCTCGTTTTTGCCGGCGATCACGGCGCCGCACGGGCCGGCGTCTCGGCTTTCCCGCAGGAAGTAACCTGGCAGATGGTCGAGAATTTTCTCTCCGGTGGCGCTGCCATCAATGTTTTCGCCCGCCACAACGGTCTGGCGCTGAAGGTCATTGACGCCGGTGTGGCGCATGATTTTGGCCAGCGTGCCGGGTTGATCGACGCCAAGATCGCCCTCGGTACGCGCAACTATATTGAGCAGCCGGCGATGAGCGCCGTCGAGTTCGACGCGGCACTGACCAAAGGTGCAGAAATCGCCCGCACGCTGGCGGACGAAGGATGCAATGTTGTCGGCTTCGGCGAAATGGGCATCGGCAATACGGCGGCGGCCTCACTGATCACCCATGCGCTTACCGGCATTCCGCTCGTCGATTGCATCGGGCGCGGCACCGGTCTCGATGACACCGGGCTGGCGCGCAAGTGCGAGCTGCTGGCGCAGGCCACTCGGCGTGCGGCGCTGCCGACGCAGGCCGACGCACGCACGGTGCTGGCCGAGTTCGGCGGCTTCGAGATCGCCATGATGACCGGCGCCATGCTCGCTGCGGCGGAACGCGGCATGACGCTGCTCATCGACGGTTTCATCGCCACCTCGGCGCTGCTCGCCGCTTCACGCATCGCACCGGTGATCCGCGACTACTGCATTTTCTGTCACCGCTCCGCTGAGCCGGGACACGTCGCGCAACTGAACGATTTGCAGGCCACTCCGCTGATCGATCTCGGCCTGCGCCTTGGCGAAGGCACTGGCGCAGCGCTGGCCTGGCCGCTGGTTAACGCCGCCGTCGCCTTCCTCAACGAGATGGCCAGCTTCGAGGCAGCGGGCGTGAGCGAGAGGATTTAAAGTCAAATGCTTCACCACCAAGTCACCAAGAATACAAAGATTCACCAAGAAAACATGAAGTCATGCTTTTGTTCTTGGTGCCCTGGTGGATCACTTTTTTACGTTGACTGACAGTCTGTGAAAAAATCATTACGGTCTGATTTCCATGCTCGTCACCCTGGCGCAAGCCGGGGTTTAGCTCGTTTATCCGATTGTTTTAACGGAAATCGGAGGAGGGCACTGGATTTCGGCTTCCGCCGGAATGACGGCTTGGGAGGTGTTTCTCCATTTATTCAGAGCCTCTAACGACTAGCCCAT
>JAYSZS010000040.1:0-2469 GCA_043737935.1 Propionivibrio sp.
ATTTCTTCCCGGCAGGGCGGGCACCAGGTGGCCCAGAAGTTGACTACCAGTGTTTTTCCCTGCCATTGCTTGAGAATTTGCTGTTTTCCCTCAGAATCGTTCAGTCGAGTGGCGAAAAGGCGCGCGATGGCTTCGCTAGAGATAGAAGGTTCAGGCATTCTCTCAATACGCGCCCCTATCCCGATATAAACGCCTGCGGCCAAGGCAATCATAGCGCCGACCAGACCGACGATCAGGAGTTTGCTGTTTCTCATCGGGAGTCCGTGCGGGTGGAAATCAACAGTTTGTTAATGGCGTCAAGGCGCGCGCGTTGTCGATTCCTGCCATCCCGCGTCTTGAAGGTGATCCGTTCATCCTGTACGGGGTAAATGACCAGATTTACGAGGGTATCCTCATCGTGGATGGTCAACACGCTTTCTGCCCGTTCACTGCGCGGTGTGCTGTGTTTGTAATCAATGCCTTGATTGAGCAAAAAAATTTCAACATCCTTGGCACTGTCAGTAAACAACTGGATGTCGATTTCAGCGTAGCGTGCGGCCGTTCCATCAAGTACGGAGCCGGTGAGATAGGGGTTGAATTTAAGCATTATCGACATTATGTTGCTGGCTTTTTGCCGAAGACAGGCCACTCTTGTGCTTTGCTCACCGTCCTGGAACAGACGTTGGTAGATGCGCAACTCAGCTTCTACCTCGGCATTTTCAGGCAAATGAACAGTGTCCGGAAATCCGAGGCGATGTGCCGCCTTGCGTTTGGCTAGCGCGTAGTCGCTGATGCCCTCTTCGGCGATCAGCCGCGCCGCCGCGCTGGCAATGCGGGCCTTTTGCTGGGCGTGGTTCGGGTTATCGTTGGCTCGGGTCATCAGGCGGGACACTTTAATCCTGGGGTTCGCTATCCGAAGTTCTCTTGCGCTGGCTATTTGCCACTTCTACCATTGATAGCAAGGATACAATTCTCTCGCTGTAGGTGTGAGCGTTTGTTTTCGGACAGTCAATTCTAACTTGGATTTTTTGTATGCATATTCATATTCTCGGAATCTGTGGCACTTTCATGGGTGGCATCGCCCAGTTAGCTCGCGCCGCAGGGCATCGTGTCACGGGTTGCGACACCGGCGTCTACCCGCCGATGAGCACGCAACTTGAAGCGGCAGGTATTGACCTTGTTGAAGGCTATGGGGTCGAGCAGATGGCCTTAAATCCGGATTGTTATGTGGTGGGGAATGCCATTTCACGCGGCAACCCCTTGCTTGAAGAAATACTGGATCGCGGATTGCCTTATGTTTCCGGCCCGCAGTGGCTCGCTGACCATGTGTTGCAGGGACGCTGGGTATTGGCGGTCGCCGGTACGCATGGAAAAACTACAACTTCCTCGATGCTGGCCTGGATTCTTCAGGATGTGGGCTTGAGTCCGGGGTTTCTGATTGGCGGGGTGCCGATGAATTTCGGCGTATCGGCACGATTATCGGGAGATAACAGCGACTCACCTTTCTTCGTGATCGAAGCCGATGAATACGACACGGCCTTTTGCGACAAGCGCTCGAAGTTTATCCATTACCGTCCTCGAACCGTGATCCTGAATAATCTAGAGTTCGATCATGCCGATATTTTCGTCGATCTGGCAGCGATCGAGACGCAATTCCACCATTTTGTCCGTACTTTGCCGCGCAATGGCCTGCTGGTGAGCAACGCAACGGAAGCCAGTCTTGAGCGGGTGCTCGCACGTGCTTGCTGGACACCCGTCGAGCGCTTTAATGAGGCCTGCGGGTGGCGTATCGATGGCGACGATGCCGATGGTTTGCTGTGCCTGATGTGCGGCGAAGAAAAAATCGGCGAAACACACTGGGCCTTGAGCGGCGAGCACAACCGTGCCAACGCCGTGGCGGCGCTACTTGCTGCGCGGCACGTCGGTGTTCCGCTGGACAAGGGGTTGCAGGCGCTGTCGCGCTTCGAGAACGTAAAACGCCGGATGGAGTTGCGCGGAACGGTTCGTGGCATCAGCGTTTACGACGATTTTGCCCATCATCCGACGGCGATTGCCACGACCGTGGCCGGATTGAGGCGAAAAATCGATTCGCGGGCAGTGGCCAGCTCACTGCGTCCTCCGCGTATTCTGGCCGTCCTTGAGCCGCGCTCGAACACCATGAAGCTCGGAGTGATGAAAGCGCAGTTGCCGGCTAGTCTTGCCGAGGCCGATCAGGTCTACTGCTATGCTGCCAATCTTGGCTGGGACGCCGCGGAAGCACTGGCGCCTCTGGGCGAGAAGGCGATGGTCATCGACAACCTGGATGCGCTCGTCAAACGTATCGTCGTTGCAGCACAACCCGGCGACCAGATACTGGTGATGAGCAATGGTGGTTTTGGCGGCATCCACGGCAAGCTGCTGGCTGCGCTGGCCGAGTGATCGTTAGTCAATGTAACAAAGCGCACTACCCAGTAGGCTGAAGAAAGTGTAAAGACCCCAAGTCTAGCTTCT
>JAYSZS010000041.1:0-12863 GCA_043737935.1 Propionivibrio sp.
TGTCGCCGAGTTCGAAATCGGGAGCTTTCCAGCCAAAATTGCAAAGCGGGGTGCTGATAGCCATAACGGCGATAGTCCTTTGCGCGACGTTGATTGCCAGTTATCCCTATAATATCAGCATGCTTGCGCCTCGCTTTTACTGTCCGATGCCTTTGTCGGTCGATTTGCGCATCGATCTTGCCCCGAGAGTGGCGAAACACGCGTGTCGGGTGTTGCGTTTACGCCTCGGCGATGATCTTGTGCTGTTCGATGGCCGCGGCGGCGAGTATGCTGCCCGCATCGCCGTGCTTGGTCGTGAGCGGGTCAGTGTTGATGTGCTGGGCTGGCACGATACTGAATGCGAAGCACCGATCAATGTGAAACTGGTACAGGCCCTGCAGGCTGGCGAGAAGATGGACATGACGGTACAGAAGGCCGTCGAGCTGGGGGTGGCAAGTATCGTTCCGGTGATTTCGCGGCGCAGCGTGGTCCGGCTCGATGGCGAGCGGGCGATGCGGCGGGTCGAGCACTGGCGTGGCGTGGTTATCGCGGCTTGCGAGCAGTGCGGGCGCAACCGGGTTCCGGAGGTGGTGGCGTTAGAGGTTCTCGATCAATGGCTGGTCAAGTCGCCCGCCACGGGTGGGTTACGCTTGATGCTGGCCCCGGGATCGGCGCAGACTCTGGACAGCATTGCGTCACCTGCGCCGGGAGAACAGGTTGAATTACTGATCGGTGCTGAGGGCGGGCTGACTGCGGAGGAAATGGAGAGGGCAGCTGTGGCCGGCTTTATCTCCGTTCGGCTCGGGCCGCGCATTCTGAGAACCGAGACTGCAGGGCTGGCGGCACTGGCGGCGATTCAGTGTTTATGGGGTGATTTCAGAAAGGGATCGGGTCATGTTTGAATCGGCAGAACTGGGACACACGATTGACAAGGCAACATTCCGCGAGGAGGTTCCCAAGCTGCGCGCGGCGTTGCTCGACGCACAGTTCGAGTTGCGCGAGAACGGCAAGTTTCCGGTGGTCATTCTGGTCAGTGGTGTTGATGGTTCGGGCAAAGGCGAGACCATCAATGTGCTCTACGAATGGATGGATCCGCGCTACCTGTCCACGCTTGCCTTTTCGGCGCCGAGCGACGAGGAGCGCGAGCGCCCTTACATGTGGCGTTACTGGCGCGCCCTGCCGCCCAAGGGGCGGACCGGCATGTTTGCAGGCTCGTGGTACTCCGATCCGATCCGCGATCGCATTCTCGGCCAACTCGACAAGGGCGATCTCGACCAGCGCATGGATCAGATCAACCGTTTCGAGGCGATGCTGGTCAATGAAGGTGCGCTGATGCTCAAGTTCTGGTTTCACCTGTCCAAGGAGGGTCAGCGCCAGCGCTTGAAAGCAATGGAGAAGGATCCGAGAACGGCCTGGCGGGTGACCAGGGAAAACTGGGCGCGCCTGAAAACCTACGAGCAGTTGCAGGAAGCGGCCGGGCATGTGTTGCGCATGACCAACACACCGTGGGCCCCGTGGATCGTCGTTGAGGGAACCGACGACCGCTATCGTTCGTTGACCGTTGGCAAGGTTATCCTCGAAGCCATGCAAAAACGTCTTGTTGACAAGCGCGAGCAGCATTTTCCTTTGGCGCCGCCGCTGGCACCAAAGATTGACCGGCTCGACGTTCTGACTTCGCTTGATCTGACGCAGAAGCTGGAGCACAAGGCTTACGAAGTTCAACTGGCCAAGTGGCAGGGACGACTATCCGAACTGGTACGTCATCCGGAATTCAAAAAACGCTCGTTGATCATCGCCTTTGAAGGCTCCGACGCCGCTGGCAAGGGTGGCAGCATCCGACGCATCACGGCAGCGATGGATGCGCGCCAGTATCAAATCATACCTGTCGCCGCGCCGACCGAAGAGGAGCGCGCGCAACCCTATCTCTGGCGTTTCTGGCGACACATACCGCACAATGGCCGCGTGGCGATTTTCGATCGCACCTGGTACGGTCGTGTCCTGGTTGAACGCGTCGAGGGTTTTTGTGCGCAAGCGGACTGGTTGCGTGCCTATACCGAGATCAATGACTTCGAGCATGAGTTGCACAAGGATGGTGCGATTGTCATCAAGTTCTGGTTGCAGATCAGCGACAAGGAACAACTGAAACGTTTCAAGGAGCGTGAGAAAATCGACTTTAAACGCTTCAAGATCACCGAGGAAGACTGGCGCAACCGCGAGAAAAGCGAGGCCTATCATACTGCCGTGTGCGACTTGGTTGACCGGACGAGTACCAGTACGGCGCCGTGGACGCTGGTCGAGGCCAATGACAAGAATTTCGCCCGGGTTAAGATTCTGCAAACCCTTTGCGAGCGCCTGGAAAATGCTTTGAACACCGATAAGCCAAAAGCAAAAGCAAAGGTTAAGGATAAGTAACGACATGCCCGATGAGTTGAGTCCCGCCCACTTTGTATCCCTATTCCGCTCGGTTGCGCCCTATGTCAATTTGTTTCGGGGCAAAACATTTGTCATTGCGTTCGGCGGCAAGGCGATTTCCGGGCCGCTGGCACGCACCCTGGCTTATGACGCCAACCTGCTGGCTGCCTTGGGCGTCCGTCTGGTGCTGGTGCATGGAGCACGTCCACAGATCGAGGAGGAGCTGATCGAGAAGGGTATCGAGTCGGCCTTTCATGGTGGCTATCGGGTCACCGATGCACAGACCCTCGAATGCGTTATCGATGCCGTGGGCAGCGTTTATCTGGAAATTGACGCACTGCTTTCGCAGGGCTTGCCCGACACGCCGATGGCCAATAGCACGATTCGCGTGATCGCCGGTAATTTCATTACGGCTAAACCACTCGGCGTACTCGATGGCGTCGACATGCAATACGCTGGAAGCGTACGCAAGATCGACGCCGAGGGGATTCGGGCTCAACTCGGGATCGGCAATATCGTGATTCTTTCGAGTCTGGGGGCCAGTCCGACGGGCGAGATATTCAACCTGGCGATGGAGGAAGTGGCCGAGGCGACGGCGACAGCGATCGGTGCCGACAAACTAATTTTTCTGGCCGATAGCCAGGGCGTGACCGATATCGACGGGAAACTGCTCGACGAGATGACCGCCGATACAGCCGAACGCCTGATCACGATTGGCGACTGGCTGTCGCCTGATATCAAGCGTTATCTGCCGTGCGCCGTACGTGCCAGTCGCTCTGGCGTCGGTCGTGTGCATTTGATCGGATACAACGAGGATGGCACGTTGCTGCGCGAGCTTTTCTCGCGCGATGGCGTGGGCACCATTATCACCCGCGAATCGCTTGAGCTGCTGCGCGATGCCCGGCCAGACGATATCAGCGGCCTGGTGGCACTGATCGCGCCGCTTGAGGAAGCTGGGACACTCGTTCGCCGTTCGCGTGAACTGCTCGAACGCGAGATTAACCGCTTCTCGATGGTCGAGCACGATGGACTGATCGTTGGCTGCGCCGCACTCTACCCCTATGGTGACGATCAGGCCGAACTGGCCTGTGTAGCCGTGCATCCGAACTATCGCCGCTGGGGATATGGCGAACAGTTGCTGAAACATGTCGAGACACGTGCGCGTACGCTGGGTATCAAGCGCCTGTTCGTGCTGACCACGGTGACACCGCACTGGTTCAAGGAGCGCGGTTTTGTCGAGCAGTCGATAGACCAGTTGCCGGCAGAAAAGCGGCTACTCTATAACCTGCAACGCCGTTCCAAGGTCTTTGCCAAAGTGCTGTGAGCGTCTGCAAGGAAACTGTCGCGGTATAATGTTGCTGATTTTTCAAATATTTTTTTAGCTTTACGGAGTCAATTTCATGGCAAGAATGGTCCATTGCATCAAACTCGGCCGTGAGGCCGAAGCGCTTGATTTTCCTCCCTATCCAGGCGAACTCGGCAAGCGGATTTACGAAAGCGTGTCCAAGGAAGGCTGGCAACAGTGGATCCGCATGCAGACGATGATCATCAACGAGAATCGTCTGAATCTGGCGGATGCCGCACATCGGAAGTATCTGGCCGAGCAGATCGAGAAGCATTTTTTCGGCAGCGGTGTCGATCAGGTGCAGGGCTACGTGCCACCAGCGAGCTGATTTTGCTGACCGAAAAATGCCCCGCATGGGGTTTTTTTGTGCAACGCCTGATGTGAAGAGTTCAAAACGCAGGTTTCAGTTGTTAGCAATCCTGGCTTCGACTTCTTCGGCCGTGGCGTGACGTACATTCAGTCCCTTGACCATGAAGACCACGTATTCGGCGATGCTGCTTGCATGATCACCGATCCGCTCGATGGCCTTGGCGATGGCCAGGATATCCAGAGCGCGCGTGATGGTGCGCGGATCTTCCATCATGTAAGTGAGCAACTGGCGGGCTACGGACTGATACTCCGTGTTGACCAGGGTGTCGAGGTGGATGGCTTGCGTGACCAGGTCAAGATCAAGACGGGCAAAACCGTCGAGCGCAAGGCGCAACATCTTCAACGCGGTATCGGCCATGTGATTCAACTCGATATTCATCGTTCCTGATGCGGGGTGATTGGTCAGTGTGATACCAAGGCGGGCGATTTTCCGCGCCTTGTCGCCGACGCGCTCCAGATCGGAAATGGCCTTGAGCACGGACACAATCATGCGCAGGTCTACCGCTTTCGGCTCCCGCTTGGCTATGACCTGATAGCAGGCGGTTTCGGTTTCGATCTCAATCCGGTTGATCAGCTCGTCGTCACGAATGACCGCTTCAAGCAAGGATTGATCCCCATTGTAGAGGCCATCCATCGCCTTGCGCACCTGCACTTCAGCCATGCCGCCCATCTGCAGTACGCGCGTGCGCATGTTGTCAAGTTCAAGATCGAAAATCTTTGACGTGTGGTCGTGGTGATCACTCATTGTTCATGCTCCAGGATGGTCCAGCTTTCAGACAACAGACATTAAAGTTTAACGCATCAAAATTACAGTTATGTTTCAGTCAAGCGTCAGTGTCTGTACGCCACTGGGGGTGCCAAGCAGGCAGACATCGGCGGGGCGGCAGGCAAACAGTCCGTTGCTGACCACGCCAGCGATCTGGTTGATGCGTGTTTCGAGAGCGACCGGGTCGAGAATCTGCAAGCCTTGCACGTCCAGAACCAGGTTGCGGTTTTCGGTCACGAAACCATTGCGCAGCACCGGCCTGCCGCCGATTCGGGTCAGCTCGCGCGTGACGTAGGCGCGGGCCATCGGGATGACTTCAACCGGCAGCGGGAACGTTCCCAGTACCTCCACCCGTTTTGAGCGGTCCACGATGCAGACAAATTTAATGGCCACTGCGGCAACGATTTTCTCGCGGGTCAGGGCGCCGCCACCGCCTTTGATCATGTGCAACTCGGCATCGATTTCGTCGGCACCGTCGATGTAAACCGGAATCCCGGCAACCTCATTGAGGTCGAAGACCTTGATGCCATGGCCTTCAAGGCGCTTCTGCGTGTCTTCGGAGCTGGCGACGGCGCCGCTGATCCTGTCTTTCATTTCGGCCAGTGCGTCAATGAACAGCCTGGCGGTTGAGCCCGTACCCACGCCAACAAGCTGGCCCTCAACCACGTAGGCGAGAGCGGCACGTGCCACCGCCTCTTTGAGTTCATCCTGGGTCATGGCGTCGCTGGGCCTGTTACATTCAAATGAATCTATATTTTATTCCATTTTTATCCGGTTACACGTGCAGATCGCCGAAAGGCGCCGTGAGACGCTGCCGATGTTGCCAGGCGATGGCGGTCAAGGCAGCGAAGGGGGGTCAGCCACCCTGAGCAACAACAAATGCAATTGAAATGACATCATTCCGTAACGAGCGCAGTGCAACATCGCGCCATGCCTACAGTACGTTCAATTTTTCTATCCGACATCCATCTGGGCACGCGAGCCTGCCAGGCCGATCGTCTGCTCGAGTTCCTGCGCAGCTACGTGGCCGAGAACGTTTTCCTGATTGGTGACATTGTCGACTTCTGGGCCATGCGCCGAAACATCGTCTGGACTTCCGCCCAGAACACCGTTGTGCAAAAGATTCTGAAGCGGGCGCGGCGTGGCGAGCGCGTCGTTTTTATTCCAGGCAATCACGACGAGGCTTTGCGCGACTATCTCGGGATCACCTTTGGTGACATTGAGCTAGTTGGCGAGTACGTTCATCAACTGGCCGACGGTCGTCGCTTTCTGCTCCTGCATGGCGACCAGTTTGATCAGATTACTCGGCACCATCGCTGGGTCGCCGTGCTCGGCGATTTCATGTACGAGGTGCTCGTTCGCCTGAATTCCATTATTTCCTTCGTTCGCCGCCGCTTTGGCATGACTTGCTACTGGTCACTTGCCGGCTTCGCAAAACGGCGGGTCAAGACAGCGCTGCAGTTCATCTTCGACTTTGAGGATGCCGCCAGCCATGCGGCACGCCAACGCGGACTACATGGAATCATCTGCGGGCACATTCACAGCGCGGTGATTCGCGAGGTGGGCGGGGTGATTTATGTGAATTGCGGCGACTGGGTCGACAGTTGTACGGCCATCGTCGAACACCTCGATGGTCGTCTTGAACTGATTGCCTGGGGCAGCAAAAATCTGGCTCCCGAAAATATCCAGGAGGTAGCACTGACATGCGCGTCGTGATGGTCTCGGACGTTTACTTCCCACGCATCAACGGCGTATCGACCGCCATTCAGACCTATCAACAGGCACTGCGTACGCATGGCGTCGAGGTCAGCCTGGTGGCACCCGACTACGGTACAAACTGCACCGAATCGTGGATAACCCGGGTTCCGGCGCGACAGGTGCTGGGTGATCCGGAAGATCGTCTGGTGCGCTGGGGAGCCATGCATGACGCCGTCGAAGACGCTGTCGAGCGCGGTTGTGACCTGATTCATGTGCAGACGCCATTTGTCGCCCACTATGCGGGAAACTGCGCGGCACGCCGTTACGGGCTACCGGTGATTGCTACTTACCACACGCTGTTTGAAGAATACCTTAAACATTATGCGCCGCTGATACCGGCAGCCTGGCTGCGCAGTCTGGCGCGTCAATTTTCCCGCCGCCAGTGCAACGTGCTTGATGCCATCATCGTGCCGTCAAAGGCGATTCATCAAAGGCTCGGCGAGTATGGCGTGAAGGTGCCGATGCATGTGCTGCCGACAGGTATCTCGCTACAGCTTCCGCCGCCGGATGGCCGTCAGACATTCCGCTTGCGCCTCGGCATCGACGCGAGGCGACCGCTCGCCCTGTTCGTCGGTCGCGTTGCGCACGAAAAGAATATCGGCTTTCTGCTTGATGTGATCGATCTGGCGCGGGCAACGGAGCCCGACGTTCTACTGCTAATTGCCGGAGAGGGGCCGGCGCTTTCATCTCTGCGCCGCTCGGTCGTTGATCGCGGGCTACAGAACAGCGTTCAATTCATCGGATATCTGGATCGAAAAACCGAGTTACCTGCCTGTTATGCGGCGGCGGACGCTTTCGTTTTTGCGTCACGCACGGAGACGCAGGGGTTGGTCCTGCTGGAAGCGATGGCTGCCGGACTGCCTGTGATCGCATTGGCCGAGATGGGAACGCTTGATATCCTGGGCGCGGCGCGAGGCGCGATCGTCCCGGATGACAATCCCCATTCTTTCTCGCTGGCGCTGACCCGGGTTTTACGTGATCCGGATTTACGCATTCGTCTGGCAGAAGAAGCTCGTGCTTACGTTGTAGAGTGGTCGGAAGATACCCTTGCCGGAAGAATGGCAGAGCTTTATGAGCAGATCGTAGCCAAACACATCGAACCGGGTATATTCGACTTCAAGCTTTCTCCGCTCTAGCCCGAGTATTCTACCGAGCGATCCCTGATTCTGATCTGATCCTTCAACTCTGAAAACCATCAGTAAAGCCGGTAGGCTAGTACGTTTTAAGCAAGGAGTAATTTGTGCTTGAGGAAAGCCCCTTCAAGGGTAAAACCGGCGTACAGCGGGTGTGGAATGCTTTACACTATTCGCTGGCCGGGTTGCGTGCGGCCTTCACGTGTGAGGATGCTTTCCGTCAGGAAGCCCTGCTTGCCTCGTTGATGATTCCAGCAAGCTTCTTTCTCCCGGTGAGCGGTGTTGGACGTGCTCTGATGATCGCTTGCGTTCTGCTGGTGTTGATTGTCGAATTGCTCAATTCGGCGATTGAAGCCGCAGTGGATCGCGTTTCTCTTGATCGGCATCATCTGTCTAAGCGCGCCAAGGACATTGGCAGCGCAGCCGTCCTGCTGTCGTTGATCAACGTCGTGTTGGTCTGGGGCTGCGTGTTGCTTGGATGAGCCGGGGATGAAACGGGTGGTCGTTGCGGCCAAGTTTCATTTTGTTGCGCAGCAATACCCCACTTGACAAGTTTATTTCAGAGACTATACTTGCTTCCATGTTGCAGTGCAGCAAGTCGCTTGGCAGATCAAACATTGCACATGCCATTTTTTAACTCAGGAGATTTACCATGATCACGAACCCCGAACAATTTGCTGCGGCCAACAAAGCTTCCGTCGATGCCATGTTGTCGCTCGCCAACACCGCTCTCGCCAGTGCCGAACGTATTGCCGCCCTGAACCTGAATACCGCTCGCTCGATGCTTGAAACCGGCGTGGCCAACACCAAGGCCGTGCTCAGCGCCAAAAACCCGCGTGAAGCCATGTCAGTGGCGGTAGCGCAGATCAAACCGGCTGTTGAGCAGAGCGTTGCCTACAACCGCAGCCTTTATGAAATTTCTGCGCAATCGAAGGAAGAAGTATCCAAGCAACTCGAAAGCCATTTCGGTGACTTCCAGAAGCAGGTTTCCAGTCTGATGGAAAAGGCTACCAAGAACGCCCCGGCCGGTTCGGACGTTGCCGTTGCAGCGGTCAAGTCGGCGCTCGAAGCGGCCAACTCCGCATTTGACAACATGAAAAATGTCGTCAAACAAGCGTCGGAAATGACTGAAGCCAACATCGCCAAGGCGACCAGTGCAGCGGTCAATACAGCCAATTTAGGCAAGAAATAACAGCAGCCGGATTACCTGATTCTCGCACTAGAGCGCAGTGCCGGACCGTCAATAAATCAGCGGTCGGGCTGCAATAAAAAACCCCGTCGCCGGGGTTTTTCGTTGTGCGCTTACCCTATTACGTCAGATTCTGCCTTACAGCAAGTTGCGGGGCATTGTGGGTGCCACATGCTAACAGGGTAAAATTCTTCTAACGCAAACTCATTGAAATAACCGTCATTCCGGGCTTGACTCGGAATCCAGTTCGTTCATCAAAAGTTTTAATAACATCTTGATCAGATGTACAAATCTGGATTCCGGCATTCGCCGGAATGACGATGGGTTCCTAGAACAAATTTACCGTGCACATGCTACGGTGATGCGCGTTTGTTTTGCCTGTCCCCCTTTCGAAGGCAACCCGTATTTGATGCTTTGTAATGCACTCTGCCAGAACAATTTTCAATCACCGATACAAGCAATTCATCCAAGCCGGAATGGAGGCATCAATAAACATGATCCAGCTACTCTATGCAAAAAATGTGTTCTCCAGAAAATCGTTGGTCAGGCAGCATCTGTCGTTCGTTATCCTGGTAGAGAATCTTGCTTTTGACAAGAGAGTCGATGTCGAGTGGGCTGGCGAGAATGGCGTCTGGCATACTCTTCCTGCTTCTTATCACAGAAGCGTTGGACAGGAAAAGGAATACTGGATCGCCCGCATGGCGTTCGTACTTGCTGCTGATGAATCCCTTCCGGGAAATGTGCAATTCGCATTACGCTATCGGGTGAAAGACGCGGAATATTGGGATAACAATCGAGGAAAGAACTATTGCATCCAGGCTGATTCAGGCATCAAGGTTGGGAACGATAACCCGGTTCTGAATGTTGGATTCGAGAGCAGTTTGAGCCATGGGGAGAGGCGGCTGCCGATCACGGTGGCGGTAGACCGTAGGATCAAGGCGGAAAAAGTTACGATTGACTGGACCACGGACAACTGGAAAACAAAACAGCAGTCGACCTGCCGTTTCGCCCGCAACTACTGGGATACGGAGTGTCTCAGTAACGCAAGGAATCCCAATCAGTACGGGTATCAGATCTGGAATGAGGTATTGAATGTAAACGATGCTTTCAGTGTTCAATACAGGATTGTCTGCGAGGCGAGGCAACGCGTCATCTGGGATGACAACTTTGGCCGTAACTATACGTTTCAGCGTCGAGCACTGAAAGTGCTGATCCTTAATTTACATTGCTGTCAGGAAGACAACCAGGATTACAAACTGTCGCAAATTGCCAAGGCAATCGACGAGTTGAACGTTGACATTGTCTGCCTCCAGGAAGTCGCGGAACTGTGGAACAACGGTCAGGGAAACTGGGAAACAAATACGGCGAGAATCATCAACGAACGTCTCGCTACACCCTATAATTTGGTGACTGACTGGTCGCATCTTGGCTTTGACCGTTATCGCGAGGGTGTGGCGATTTTGAGCCGGTACCCGATTGAAAAGCATGATGGGCGATATGTCTCGAATAGTCACGATCCCTACAGCATCCATTCCAGAAAAGTGGTCATGGCCCGGGTCAAGGTGCCCTATGTTGGGTTGATCAATGTGTTTTCATCTCATCTGAGCTGGTGGGATGACGGGTTCCCGGAACAGTTCGAAAAACTGCGTCAATGGGCCGCTGATGAGAGTAGCAGCCAGATCAAGGCAACCCTGCTGTGCGGCGATTTCAACATAAAGGCCGGTTCACAGGGTTATCAGCGAGTGGTCGAATCAAATGAATATGACGACCAATACCTTTCGGCTACCGCACCGCATATTTTTCGCAAGATCTTTGAACAGAGGGATTCTCAAGGGCACCGTGACCTGGATAAAGATCATCGTATTGATTATGAATTTCTGCGCAAGGGGAGCAAGCTTAGCGTGACCTCGGGCCGGGTCTTATTCACCGATCAGGATTATGGGAGAGTGTCCGATCACTTCGGCTATTTGATGACCTACGTGTCAAAGTGAATTGTGGGCGCAATCGAGAAGTTCGAACGGCACCAGTGCTGCCGGGTGAACATATAACGAGATGGAGCACTTGGCTATGAAGACAGCAGAGCATTACGCGCTACCTGTGCGCGGAAAACTGGGGGGTTCATTCCTGCGGGTGAATGACTTTAACGAGAAATTCCACCTGCGCTGGGGGAAGATAAGCTTCAACGTGTCCTATGGCGTCAAGGTCAACCTAAAGGTTATTCTGAAGGTCTATCGGGATAACAATGTTTGCGAAACATTCATTGTTGACACGGATGCTTATGATATTCAATGGAATCATCATAAGCGGCGCACCAGGGACTTTTATATCAACCCCTCATCGAACGTCTTCGGGCACATCAATTGTGTCAAGTTTGCGTTTGTGGTGCACCTTGACGAGCACTCCATTCCCTCGCAATTGGAGTACATCTTCATGGATCACTCCCAGTTGATCGAGGAGCACACACAATATCGAAACATCAACTCCGAGTGGGCAACGAGCAACCAGTATCGCACCCATGAAGTGAATACCCGGGAATTGCAAAGCGACGTCGATTGGTACAACCATCATTTTGAATCTTTACACCTGACACCCAAGTTCACCAAGGGGCAGCCGTATCACCCTTATCATCCCAAACGATTTATCCACGATCACATCGACAAGGTCGTGCGCTGCAAGCACGATCATCCCAGCCGGCATTGCACTATCAAAGTAAGTGTCGATTGCATTGACGATACCGACTTTATCCGTCACTTGGTTCATGCAAGTCATAGGGGGGTCTCGGTTCAGTGCATTGTCGACTGGAGAAAGATGATGCTCACCAACAG
The DNA here is from genome assembly GCA_043737935.1 of Propionivibrio sp. Classification (GTDB taxonomy): domain Bacteria; phylum Pseudomonadota; class Gammaproteobacteria; order Burkholderiales; family Rhodocyclaceae; genus Propionivibrio. Next base: position 11,777 of record JAYSZS010000041.1, read on the forward strand.
CCCGAACTATGCGCTGTTGAAACGCGCCGGAATCGAACTGATCGGGGTTTTCTGCACTCCGCAGCACCACCTCATCGAAGTCGATCCCGACATGCATACCAAGTTCATCATTTTCAATGATGAGGATTGCATACTGGGCTCGTTCAATATTACGTTTGACCGCTGGTGGGCCAATTGGGAATCGGGAATGACCTTCCATTCAAAGGGCGTCTGCCGTTTGCTCGACAATGTGTTTCAGAGCGAGCGGGGCGGGGTCAATCAAAGGTATGGAATTGACCCGCTCAGTCATTTCAATCTACTCTACACCTTTGGCAGACATACCTTGCTTGAAGGAAAGTACTACCGTCCGCACCATGCCATCCTGGCGGAAATCAACCACGCCCGGCATTCGATAAAACTGACGCTATTCCTGATTGGCAACCTCCTCGGCGAGCATGGAGATAGTGTCATCGATACCCTGATACACGCCAGGCAGCGTGGAGTCCAGGTGAATATCCTGCTCAACGGGCATTTGGCGCGGCAAGGTCGGGTTGGCATCGAACGAAGCATGGATGATGAGCTTAACCGGCCGCTCCTGCATGCCGCGCAGCGGCTGCGCTCGGCCGGCATCTGTGTCGGGCTGGTTTACGGGCAGCAGGATAGCCCGGTGCCCTATTCTCCGATTCACTCCAAGTATTGCATCATCGATGAAACGACGGTCATCGAAGGCAGTTTCAACTGGTACAACACCTCGACTTTTTCCCATGACTTGACCGTAGTCGTCAGGAATCGCGAAGTGGCACAAGGGTATCTTCACGAATTCGACCAGATACAACGCCTGTTCAGAATCTATTGAACTTTAACTTTTCATAACCGGCATAACAACCCATTGTCATTTAAAACGTTTTTGCCATGTTGTTACATCTGCCTGAAGTTTAGACACACGCCACCCGCCGCCGCCCGGAATTTCTCCGGTGGCGAGCCATGACAAACACAAGAACGCGACGATGTGACGCCGACTGACGCCATGCCACGCGACTTAACACTGCAAACGCTGATCCTGACCGGGGAAAGGCATCACGAAACTTCCCGACTTCGGGTCGAAGGC
>JAYSZS010000042.1:0-2464 GCA_043737935.1 Propionivibrio sp.
ACGCTTGCAACACTGCCACCCGAGGCTGACACCGACGATACCACTGTGTCAGGCGCCGAACTGGCGGCTTCCCTGGTCACGAGCGATGGCTGGGATGAGGATGCTGGAGCAGCCGGGGCTATCGGGGCTACCTGAGCCGCAACGGGCGGCGACCAGAGCAAGGCCGGGTCAACGCGCAAGGGCGCCAAGGTGTGAACTTCCAGGCGATACGATGGCAATGACGAAGCGGCAGGAGTTTGCTGCTGGGCTACCAGCCCTGGGGTCTGCGTTTGCGCGGACTTTACGGGCTCTGTCGCCGAAGACACAGTTTCCGGCTGTTTCGCCGCCTGCCGCGCGGGTGCAACAGGCGCCGCCTGACGCTCCTCATCACGAGGGCTGCGCGCTGGCATTACACTTACAGGTGAAGCGGCTTCTGCCGGTGTTGGTTTTGGGGCTGGAGCTGGGGCTGGGGCTGGAGCTGGAGCGGGTGCTGGTGCCGAAGAAGGTAAAGGAGTGACCACCGTCGGCGCCGCTGGCGGAGTAACAGTACGTTCCGGAGTCTCCTGCGCCAAGGGCTGGCTGGCCCTGGCCGGCTTGCTTGCCTCCGGTTCAGTCTCAACCGACCGTTTATCAATAACAGTGGCCTCGACCGGCTGCACATCGGCACTCGTACTTTTGGCCCGCGCTGGGGCAGGAATGGTGACAGCCGCGGGGTCAGGAGCGGGCGCTTCCGCCGGCTTTATGGGCGGCAAGCCAAGCAATGCCGGATCAACGCGTAGCGTCTCGGGAGCTTGCGCCCGCGTCTCAGCAGCATAGGCGCCGACAACGAAGGTCGCAAAACCGTAGCACAGGAGCAACGCGAGGGGTTTGCGCCGGGCAGGAAAATTCATCCAGAAATATCAATAAAAGATGCAGCAGCTCGAGTTGTTTCGATGGCGCAGCGGCCAGCGGGGCGAGTGGTAAAATCGACACATTTTAGCACCTTAGCTCAAGGAGAAGCGGCATGCCGCGTACCGTCCTGTTGCGCGACTGGCTTGATCGCCAATTACCGCACCAGCATCCCGATCCGGAGTTTTCGGTTGAACCGGCATCGGCCGATGCCAGTTTCCGGCGATATTTCCGGGTCGGCTTGCCCGATGGAAGTACCCGCATCGTCATGGACGCGCCTCCCGAGCACGAGGATTGCCGCCCTTTTCTGAAAGTAGCCGCACTCTTTCGCAAAGCCGGCGTTCATGTCCCCGAGGTTTATGCCGAAGATCTGGCACAAGGATTTCTGCTGCTCTCCGATCTTGGCCATACCACTTACCTCAACGTGCTGAACGCCACCACGGCGCCGAAGCTCTATCACGACGCCAACGCCGCATTGGTCGACATTCAGCGCGCCAGCCAGCCCGGCGTGCTGCCCGAATACGATCATGCGCTGCTCAATCGCGAGCTTGATCTTTTCCCGGACTGGTATGTTGCGCGCCACCTTGGCGTCATGCTCGACGCCGGACAGCAGGCCACGCTGCGCTCGGTGTTCGATAAAATTCTCGCCAACAACTTGGCGCAGCCACAGGTTTTCGTGCATCGCGACTACCACTCGCGCAACCTGATGGTCAGCGACGAAGGCTATCCCGACAATCCAGGCATCATTGATTTTCAGGACGCGGTTTACGGCCCGATGACCTACGACCTCGTATCGCTCTACCGCGACGCCTACATCCACTGGGAAGAAGCACAGGAACTCGACTTCGTCATCCGCTATTGGGAAATGGCGCGCCAGGCCGGGTTGCCGGTGCCTGCCGACTTCCACGATTTCTACCGCGATTACGAATGGATGGGCGCTCAACGCCAACTCAAGGTGCTCGGCATCTTCGCCCGTCTTTACCACCGCGACGGCAAGGACGGCTACCTGAAGGACATGCCGAGGGTGCTGGCCTACCTCCGCCAGACCTGCGAGCGCTACCTCGAACTGCGACCACTGGCGCGCCTCCTGGACCAGCTTGAAAACCGCCGCATCGATGTCGGTTTTACATTCTGATGAGTTACGATGAAGCGCATGTCGGGCAGTACAACAGCCCGCTCCCTGGCGTTAATCCGCATCCAATGAAAGTCATGATTCTAGCCGCCGGCCGCGGCGAAAGAATGCGGCCGCTCACCGACGTCACACCCAAACCGCTGCTCCTGGCCGGCGGCCGACCGTTAATCGTCTGGCATCTTGAACGCCTGGCGGCCAGCGGCTTCCATGATATTGTAATCAACCATGCCCATCTGGGCGCGCAGATAGAAGCGGTGCTCGGTGACGGCAGCCGCTTCGGCCTGCATATTCGATACTCTCCGGAACCACCCGGCGCGCTGGAAACCGCCGGCGGTATCGCCCGGGCGCTGCCATTGCTCGGCAGCGAACCGTTTCTCGTCGTCAATGGCGACATCTGGTGCGACTGGGACTTCAGGCGTGCACACACGCTCGCTGCGCGTCACGCGCATCTTGTTTTTGTCGACA
>JAYSZS010000043.1:0-12829 GCA_043737935.1 Propionivibrio sp.
GCCTGAGTCCTTGCTGTCATCAGCCAAGGATTATATGGCCAAGAATGACAACAAGGCGGCGGTCATTCAATTGAAGAATGCGCTGCAGAGTAACCCCAATCTGGGTGAAGCACGGTTTTTGCTAGGCAAGGCGCTGCTTGATGACGGGGACCCGACGGCCGCTGAAGTGGAACTGCGCAAGGCCAATGAACTCAAGTATTCGGCCGATCAGGTGACACCTCTCTTGGCGCGTTCCCAGTTAATGCTGGGGCAAAGCAAAAAAATCATCGATGATTTCGCCAAAGTTCAACTGACTTCGCCGGAAAGCAGGGCTGATCTGCAGATAACGCTTGCACAGGCCTACCTGATGACGGGCAAGCTCGAAGCAGCGCAGGCGGCTTACGATGCCGCCCTTGCCGCTGTCCCGGATTATAGTCCAGCGATAACCGGGCAGGCACGAATCAAGGCAGGTACCCGTGATCTGCCCGGGGCCTTGGCTTTGCTAGGCCCGGTTCTGGAAAAGTCACCCAAATTTTATGAAGCATGGCAACTCAAGGGCGATATTCTGTACGCCCAGGGCGACGCCAAGGGCTCGACAGAAGCTTATGTCAAGGCGCTGGAAGTCAAGCCTGACTATCTGCCAGCGCACTCCGCACTGATTTCCCGCTTCTTTGATGAGGGAAATCTTGATGCCGCAGGCAAGCAACTGGAGGCCATGAAAAAAATTGCTCCCAAGCATCCTCAGACAAGCTACCTGCAGGCGCAGCTTTACTATCGGCAGAAAAACTTCAAGGCGGCTCAGGAAGCTCTCCAGCAGTATCTCAAGGTACTACCTGATGGTACGTTAGGGCTGCAACTGGCCGGGGCTGTCGAGTACGAGTTGAAAGCGTATTCGATGGCCGAAACCTACCTGCTGAAGGTCTTGCCCAAGACACCGGAGCTAGGTCTGGCGCGGCGCATTCTGATTGCCAGTTATTTGCGTAGCAATCAGCCGGCCAAGGCACTGGCCACCCTGCAACCCGTTCTGGACAAAATTGATAATGATTCAAACATGATGGCGCTGGCCGGCGAGGTGTTCATGCAGAACGGGAATGCTGACAAGGCCGGGGTTTATTTTACAAAAGCTGCTGCCCTTGATCCCACGAACACGGGTAAACGTACCTCGGTTGCTCTATCGCATCTGGTCAAGGGAGATACCGACACGGCTTATCGCGAACTGGAAGCCATTTCAGCCGTTGATAGCGGAATCAAGGCGGATATGGCATTGATTGCCTCTCAACTCAGAAATCGCAAATACGATCAGGCGCTCAAGTCGATCGCCAGCCTGGAAAAGAAACAACCGGAAAATCCTCTGGCGCATAATTTGCGCGGTGCGGCATTGCTGGGCATGAGAGACGTGCCGGCCGCACGTAAAAGCTTTGAACAGGCGCTGGCCATCGATCCGGCTTATTTCCCTGCGGCAGCCAGTCTGGCCAATCTGGATCTGGCTGATAAAAAGCCCGAAGTTGCGAAGAAGCGCTTTGAAGGGGTCATCGCCAAGGACCCGAAAAATGTGCAGGCCTTGCTTGCATTGGCTGAGTTGAGCGCCAAGTCCGGTGGAAAGCCTGAGGAACTGGTTGTCCTGGTAAACAAGGCAATTTCTGCGAATCCTGCTGAAGCGGCACCACGACTCGCACTCATCAGGCTATACCTGGGCGCAAATGAACCTAAAAAGGCGCTAACCGCAGCACAGGATGCGCTCGCTGTTTTGCCCGATCGCCCGGAGATTCTCGATGCCGCCGGTCGTGCCCAGCAGGCGGCCGGGGAATTCAATCAGGCACTGGCAACTTACGGCAAACTGGTTAACTTGATGCCCAACTCAATACAGCCGCACTTGCGTATTGCTGAAATTCAGGTCGCGGCAAAAAACAAGGATGCGGCCATGCAAAGTTTGCGCAAGGCACTTTCGATCAAAGCGGATTCTGTCGAGGCGCAGCGTGGAATAATCATGATGGAACTCGATGCCGGGCGGACTGCCGAGGCGCTTGCAATGGCTCGAGAGATACAGAAACAGCGCCCGAAAGAGGCGGTGGGCTATGTGCTCGAGGGAGATATTCATCTCTTGAAGAAAGCCTGGAGTGAGGCGGCAACTGCTTACCGTGCCGGACTCAGGTTAAGCGGATCTTCCGAACTGGCCGTCAAATTGCATGCCGGATTGCTTGCTGGCGGTAGTGTCGGCGAAGCGGACAAGTTTGCCGATAACTGGCAGAAGGAACACGCCAAGGATTTGCAGTTCCGGCTTTATCTCGCCGAATCGGCCACTGCCCGCAAGGATTACTTGACCGCCAGCAAATATTATCGCGTGCTGATGGATGCCCAGCCGGATAATGCCGTGATCGTGAATAATCTGGCCTGGTCTTTGGCGCAGACCAAGGATCCAAAGGCCATCGAGTATGCCGAAAAGGCCTACAAGATGGCGCCGGATCAGGCCGACATCATGGATACGCTGGGCGTGCTGCTGCTTGAAAAGGGTGATACTGTGCGCGCCCTGGAGTTGCTGCAAAAGGCCTCCAGCCTGGCTCCACAAAGTTCGACGATTCGCTTTAACCTGGCCAAAGCCCTGGTCAAGGCCGGGAAAAAGGAAGACGCAAAAAAGGAACTGGATGAACTGGCCAAACTGGGAGTGAAGTTTCCGGATCAAGCCGAAGTCACCAAATTATTACAGAGCCTTTAACACGTAAGTTTAAAATTTATATCTCGAATTATTAAAAGGGTTGAGTGACTCATGACTATCGTTGCCATTGTTGGGTTGGGTTATGTTGGTTTGCCATTGGCTGTAGAATTTGGCAAGAAATGCCGCACCATCGGGTTTGATTTGTCGGCGAACAAAATTGCTCATTACAAAAAGCATGTCGACCCGACGGGTGAGGTCAGTAGCGACGATCTGAAAGCCGCGATCTTTCTGGAAGTCGTCAGTGATCCGGTGGCACTGGCCGAAGCCGACTTCATCATCGTCGCGGTTCCGACACCGGTAGATGACGCCCATCAGCCCGATTTTCGGCCGCTGATCGGCTCGTCTGAATCGGTCGGAAAAAATCTGAAGCGTGGCGCGACCGTCGTTTTCGAATCGACAGTTTATCCCGGCGCAACAGAAGAAATCTGCATCCCGATCATCGAAAAGCATTCCGGCATGACATGGAAGCAGGACTTCTTCGTCGGCTATTCTCCGGAACGTATCAACCCCGGTGACAAGGAAAGAACATTGACCAAGATCGTCAAGGTGGTGTCGGGCGATACCCCGGAGACGCTTGAGCGCGTCAAGCAAATGTACGCCAGTGTTATCACGGCCGGAGTCTACCCGGCATCCAGCATCAAGGTTGCGGAAGCGGCCAAGGTTATCGAGAACACCCAGCGAGATCTGAACATCGCTTTGATGAACGAACTGGCGATCATATTTGACCGCATGGGCATAGATACCCTGGAAGTGCTGCAAGCCGCCGGCAGCAAATGGAATTTCCTGCCTTTCCGCCCGGGTCTGGTTGGCGGGCACTGTATTGGTGTCGATCCTTACTACCTGACGCACAAGGCCGAGATGCTGGGCTATCACCCTGAAGTCATTCTGGCCGGTCGACGCATCAACGACGGTATGGGGAAATATATTGCCGAGCAGACGGTCAAAAACCTGGTACGCAATGGATGGCAGGTCAAGGAGGCACCCATCATCGTGCTCGGTCTGACGTTCAAGGAGGATTGCCCGGATCTGCGCAATTCACGCGTTATCGACGTGATTCGAGAACTCCAATCCTACGGTGCCAGGGTCATCGTTCATGATCCGGTGGCCGATACCGATGAGGCGCTCCATGAATATGGCGTAGCCTTGACTGCCTGGGATGATTTGCCCGCCGCAGCGGCCATCGTCGGTGCTGTTGCCCATAAAGAATTCAAGAATCGTCCGCTGACTGATTATGTGGGCAAACTGCAAAAAGGTGGCGTACTGACCGATGTGAAGAGCATGTTTGATCAATCTCAACTGCTTGCTCAGGGAGTGACAGTGTGGCGTCTGTAAGTTCAGCCTTTGCACAACTCAGTCAGCATCTACAGTCGAAGCCGGCGCGCTGGCTGGTGACCGGCTGCGCCGGTTTTATTGGCTCGCATCTGATTGAAACCTTGCTCAAGCTGAATCAGACGGTCGTTGGTCTGGATAATTTTTCAACCGGACATCCTTGCAACCTTGACGAAGTCCAGGCACTGGTCACGCCCGGACAATGGCAAAACTTTCATTTCGTTGAAGCAGATATCCGTGATCCGGATGCCTGTCGGCAGGCTTGCCTTGGTGTCGATTATGTTCTGCATCAGGCTGCTTTGGGGTCCGTTCCGCGTTCTCTGGCCGACCCGCTGGCGGCCAATGCATCCAACATCGATGGTTTTCTGAATATGCTGGTGGCCGCGCGCGATGCAAAGGTCAGGCGATTTGTTTACGCCGCGTCAAGTTCGACCTACGGCGATCATCCTGATTTGCCAAAAGTCGAAGAAACCATTGGCCGCCCCCTGTCTCCCTACGCCGTGACCAAGCTGGTCAATGAACTTTATGCCGAAGTTTTCGCGCGCTGCTACGGCTTTGCGTCGATCGGTCTGCGCTACTTCAATGTCTTCGGATCCAGACAGGATCCGCAGGGGGCTTACGCTGCTGTAATACCCCGATGGACACGAGCCATGTTGCTCGGTGAAGCAGTGTTGATCAATGGTGACGGTGAAACCAGTCGTGATTTCTGCTACGTGGACAACGCGGTGCAGGCCAATCTGCTGGCCGCGACGACTGAGAATCCGGGCGCTGTCAATCAGGTCTATAACGTGGCTCTGGATGATCGGACTTCGCTAAACCGCCTGTTTGAAATGTTGCGCGATGTGCTGGCCCTTACCCAACCTGAACTTGGCTGTCTGAAGCCTGGATACAGAGAATTTCGACCCGGCGATGTTCGGCATTCTCAGGCAGATATAACCAAAGCAAGACGATTGCTGAATTACGCCCCGACGCACAGGCTCGAGGAGGGTATTCACGTTGCCATGCCCTGGTATGTTTCCCATTTTTCACGATCGTCGCCTTGTGGAGCCTGACCATGGATGCTAGCTGCAAAATGATTGATCGGTTCGCGCCATCGGGCGTGGGGTTGTTACTGGCCTATTTTGTCTTTGTTTCGCTGCCTTCGCATGCGGCGATAGTTGACCCCGCCTCGGGTGATCTTCTCACGCTGAGAAACGAAGCCCGCTCTTACGAACACGGTGAAGGCGTAGTCAAGGATCCAGTGCGTGCGGCCAGCCTGTACTGTGACGGGGCGCGCAACGGTGATGCGGAGGCCCAGTTCAGCCTCGGCTGGATGTACGCCAACGGTCGCGGCATTCCGCGCAGCGACGAATTGGCTGCCTATTTCTTCAAGCTGGCGGTTGAAAAAGGGCATATGCAGGCACAGAAAATGCTGCGCTTCGTCGGAGAAAATGCGGCTCCAATGCCGGAATGCATGCGTAATTCATTGGCTGACTTAGACTTTGAAGACGCCTCTAAGGTAACCAATCCGTCACAACAAAAAGTGTTGGGTTTGGTACGCAAGCTGGCTCCCGAGTATGGTGTCAGCCCGCGACTGGTGATGGCGGTGATCCGCAACGAATCCAATTATGAATCCTCGGCGGTTTCACCGAAGAATGCCCAGGGTTTGATGCAGCTTATTCCGGAAACCTCGGCGCGTTTCAACGTCAAGAAACCCTTCGATCCCGAACAGAACATCCGTGGCGGTTTGTCTTATCTGCGCTGGCTACTGGCTTACTTCGAGGGCAATGTCGAACTGGTTGTCGCCGCCTACAATGCCGGTGAAGGCGCGGTCAATCGCTACAAAGGTGTTCCGCCCTATGCGGAAACCCGCGGTTACGTCAAGCGGATCATGAGTATCGTCAAGAACGACGAACATCCCTTCGATCCGGGCGTCACCACCCCGTCTCCAGAATTGCCGCGGATCCGACTCGCTAAAGCGCTATAGAAGTTTCAGGGGAGGCCGTGATGTTTTTAATGAGATCGATAATGGGATCGATATCCTTCCGGTGGCCCGTACACTTGTTTGTTCTCTTCGTACTCCTGTCGTTCGCAAGAGTTGCAACCGCCGCTTTGCCCGAATTGATCGATCAGATCAAGCCCTCGATAGTCGTGATCGGCACCTATACCAAAACCCGCAGCCCCGCATTCGTCATGCGCGGAACCGGTTTTGTCGTCGGTAATGGCACGCTGGTGGCCACCAATGCCCATGTGGTGCCCGATGTGCTCGATGCAGCCAGCGGTGAAACCCTGCTGGTTCAAGCTGTTTCAGGCACTGCCGGGGCGCAGCGACGTCTGGCAAAAACCGCGGCGAAGGATAAATCCCACGATCTGGCCCTGCTGCGCATCGAAGGCACGCCCTTGCCAGCGATGACCCTGCAGACCGCAGGGCCGGTTCGCGAAGGGCAAAGCGTCGCGTTCACCGGCTTCCCGATTGGCGGTGTGCTTGGGCTTTCACCGGTAACGCATCGCGGCATTATTTCGGCCATCACGCCGATTGCTTTGCCTAGCGCGACAGCAAATCAACTCAACGAACAGGTCATCAAGCGCCTGAAAAGCGGCACCTTTGAAGTCTACCAACTCGACGCTACGGCTTATCCGGGTAATAGCGGAGGGCCTCTTTTCGAGATGGAAAAAGGCGAGGTGATCGGTATTATCAACATGGTATTCGTCAAAAATACCAAGGAATCCATTCTGTCGCACCCCTCGGGGATCAGTTTTGCCGTGCCGGTGCTGTATCTGCAGGAGTTGTTGCGGGATGTGCGCTGAGACGTGTTGCAAAACCAAACCATTGCAATTCAGGGCGTTGAAGGCTTGACAATATTGATGCTCTCGATGTTCTCTCTGCGGCCGGCCCACTCCGCCAGATCCGGACAATAGACCGCCAGACCGTCGTCGGGCTACGATGTTTGCTTTTTCTTGCCGGCTCAGGCAATTCTATAATCCTTCTCAATTGCTGCCAGCGCTTCCCAAGTAGCGGCCCGAACCCACTTACGATCATTTGCCGCAACGCCGTTTGGAACCGCCCTTGGCACTGTTGAAAAGGAGAAAAATGCCAGGCTGTCCGCCCGCGGGTGGAATAATGGGTCCAGTGCCTTGATTTGTGAGTTGGTGCCGGGACGGGAATCGAATACTCGCCGCTATCCCTTGCCATTAATGGGCTTCACTTTCGCTAAGTCGAAATATGCCCCCAAATATGCCCCCAAATAACGCAAGCTAGAGCCGGATTGGTGCGGACTGTATCGGACAATCTGCCCTGTCCTACCCCTGCGGCTTTCGATCAAAGCGGTTTCCCCACGGGCGCCACGCTGTCGAGCAGTTTGAAAACATTCTTGAAGGTCGGATAGGCCCCCCCCGCCAAGCAAAATAATATCCGTTCCAAACGGCGTCATGAACCCGCCAGGTTTTGGCGATGGCACGGTGTAGCTCTTCTTTATCCAAGTTGCACCGTCCGCAGACACCCAAGTTTGCCCGTCATTGCACACCACGAGAATTCCAAGAGGCGTTGCAGAAGCAGATGCAACCCCAGTGCTTGTTATGCCCCATTCGCCGACCAGTAAAGACCATGTGAACCCGCCGTCGGTCGATTTGAAAACCGATTTGTCGCCTGAAGAGCCGGAAGGGATTGAGTACAAATCCCCATTGTAGGAAAGGATAAAAGAGACCATGGACTGGTCAAGGTTGGTCAAGTACGCGTCCGTCCAAGTTAAAAAATTGTTTGTTTTTCTGAGTCTGTAATTTCCTAAAGTGGAATCGAATGCGAGAACATATCCTTCGTGGACAACCTTCTTTTGTGATCCGAAATTCATTAAAAATTTGTTTGAGGGCGAAGGGTTGGAATAATCAACCTGATCCCATGATGAGCCATCTGCGGAGCGTATGACTTGGGATGAATTATTGGGTGGATTTGCATAGGAAGAATACCCCCACAGATAGCCAGAAAAATAAACAAGGCCGTCTGGCACATCGAAAATAAGAGGAAATCCGGGATACTCAGTCCAAGTTTCCAGGTCTGCGCTTATCCAAGCTTTGTTGGCTGAAAAATCCAGGCAAACGACGCTCGATCCCATAACGAAAAACTGATCCCCTCTGGTCGCGTTACATGGAAGCTTTACGGTTTGGAGTTGCCATCCGCTTCCGCCGCCCCCAGCACCAGAGATAACTGGCCCGCCGCCGCCGCCAGTACCAGACCACGGCGATACCGGCAAGGCATAAAGCTGGTCGCTAACCACCGAATAGACGACCCCATTAAGCGCCGTCATGCCCTGCGCAATACCGCCACCAATGATCGTGCTGCCGTTTGCGACCCCCGGCCGCTTCACCACCAGCTTCTGCCCGTCGACATTCTCGATCACGCAGTTTTTCATCTTTGAATCCCTGGCGAGTGTGCCGTCCCTGGATTCAAGCGGACTGGCGAAGGACAGTCTATTTAAAAAACTCATTTCTGACCTCCTTGTGTGAGGGCGGCAGGAGCGACGCCTATCTCATCAGATTATGCAGCGCCCGCAGTAATTTCCGCGCTTCCCGCCGCTGTTCAATCGCCTGCTTGCTGTAGCGCCCGTGTATCGGCTTCCTTCCCGCTTTGCCGCCGTGCATCCTGCATCGTCCGTTGGCCATCGCTGGCGCTTTACAGGGTTCGCCGGTAGTTCGCGCATTCGCACCGCAGCGAGGGGCGCCGTGCGCCTTCTGCATGGCATTACCCATTATTTGCCCCCTCCCCCTGTTGCTGCCCCCCCCCCGGCCTGCACGTTGCCGATCACCGCTTGACCACCTGAGCCAACGTTGACATGCTGAACCGTTACCGTCTGACTTCCGCCAGTGCGTAGCCGCTGCATGGTGAGCATTCCCTGCTGATACGTGGTCATCAATCGTGACACGCTGTTTGTAAGACGCTGCAATTCGGTTGCCGCGCCATTTGCCAGGCCATCCCCATACTTGCCGGCAGGATGCTGGATTTTCTGAACCTCGCCCATTGCAGCGTTACCTATTTTCATCACCATTTCATGAGCCAGTGCCATTTGATGCGCCAGCATCTTTTCGAGGCTGTTATCTGCCTTGGCGGTGTCCGCCGCATCGACCGCCAGCGCGGATATATCAAGGTTCTGCTGCATCAGCAGATCAGTACGGCTGATGCTGGCTTCCTCAGCAATCATGTTGCCGTCTATCAGCGTGTTCTTGATCCAGTAGCGGCCTGGCAGATCAGCTATGTGCGGCCTTGTGACTTCGCCCATGTTCGTTATCAACGGCTCATTCAAGGCGATAATCGCCGCGGCCTCAGCATCAAGCGCCGCTGCAAACTTGCGGTCGATATAACCTGAAGCGCCTTTGTCCTCGGCTTTTAACCTATTGATACGAGCTTCCCTCGTCTTGCTCATCGCCAGTTCGGTTATTCGCTTGTGCTCGGTCATGGCTTTACCTCAAAACCTTCGCAGCGTTGTAACAAGTCGAGTGCAGGCCGATAGCCCACTGGCGCCGATACCGCGCCGCCCGGAGTCGCCACAGAACAGATACCGCCCCGCAGGCTTGCACACTGGCGACAGGTGCGCCGGTCGTCGTCATCGGCAAGGGTCAGGCCGCGCTCCTCCGCCATAGCCCTGTAGCACGCCAGCGCGTTGTCAGGATCAGCGAGCGCAGCTTGAATGGCTTCGTTCCGGTCGTCGTCGGTGTCATCCCGATAGATCGCCGCTACCCGTTGCCGGAGTAGCGCCGTTTCGCTGGGAGTCGGTGCCCGGTTTATCTCTGGGACAGGTTCCGCCGCCACCGCGCCCGGGCAGGCCAGCGCCCCGGCATGGCTTACTTCTGGCGAGAATGTCACCGTGATCGGATCACGGTCGGAGAAGTGAATCAGCCAGCGGAAAGACGTTATAGCCTTCTCCGGTTGATCTTCTGGCCCGTTTGCTACGGTTACAGTTGCTACACTTGCTACAGTTGGAACTGATTTAGCTTGATGTGTAGCAACTGTAGCAAGTGTAGCCGTAGCAAAGCTCACAGGCGCCCGTTTCCGAACCAGTGCTGAAAGGCTCATGATTCACCCCCAACGATCAGCAGCGCCGGGTTGATTAGAATGCTCAGTCGCTTTCCATCCTTCAGCAAACGAACGCGGTCAAGGTCGGCAAGCTCACGAACAGCAGCGTCCAAAGAATCGCCGCTTCTCAACGGCCCATGCTGGCGGACGAACCTCTTGCTGACAAAGTGCGTTTGTTCCCGCTTGCAATGCTCGATCAACCAGACATCTAGTCGCACCGCGTCCGCCATTTCTGGCGGTAGTGCAAGCTCACCGAAGAACTGGCGCGATTCGAGCAAGTGCCACGCAGCAATTCGGCTGCCCGACTCGAAGGACTCCGCGCCGATTGCCCCGCCGCCGCCCTCGAATACGTGGAACAGCGCCGCCAGCCGTACCGCGTTGTCTGCCGATTTACTCGCCACGTCCCGCACGTCGTGGAGCGCGCCGCCGCTGGCAAGTTCGCTTTCGATCTCATCGTGAAACTCTACCCAAGCCGTTTTTGCCTCCGTCGTCAGGGGAAGCATAGGCGGAGCCAGTGCGCCATCCTCATCAATGGGGACAGGCTGATCGAGAATTGCAGTAATGCGCCGATTGAACGCGGCCAGGTGCGGCCAGTTCGCAGGGGCTTCGTTGAATGGTCTAAAACCTTGCGTCGACTTCGGCCAGGCCACCAGGAATCGAGCAAGAAAGCCCGAACCACGCGCCAGTGCGCCAGACTGCTTGAAGAACTCACGAAGGGTCGGTTCCTGCACTTGCAATGCCACGGTCAGCCGGGCGCCGCGTACCGTGAATGACTCCGAAGATTTACGATCAACGGTCAGTCGGTTTCCATCCCAAAGCTGATTTAACGTCGCAAGGTTCCGCATGACGCTATCCTTGCCCATGCCATGCGAACCGAAAACGATACCGGCCTCGGCTGATACCACGCCGCCAGAAGGCCACTGTTTCGCCAGGCCATAGGTCAAGGCTTCCGGCGTAGCATCGGCGAAAATCAAACGGGGTATTCTTGGCGGTTCCGGCTTATCGTGTTCCAAGTCACGCAAGGCTGATACCATTTCTGCGGTCGGCTTCTGTTCCTTGGCAAGCTGGCGGATTTTGTCCTTGATGCCGCCGTGCTTAGATTCCCAGGCTTCCGCATCCGCCCGGTAATCTTTCAGCAAGGGCTTTGCGGCCTCGGCTTGGGCTTCTTCAAAATCGCATATCGCCTTGGTAAAAATTCCGTCGCAGGTTGATTTGCGCTCGCCACTGTCCGCAATGGTCAGCAGGAACAAGCCCACCGGCCCGGTCAGCTTTACCGCCCGTTGCACGTCGGTATGAGCTTGAATCGCCAGCGACAGCGCCGCAAGTGCCGACGATGCCACCATCGGCAAAGGTGCTTTGACGAATGCGGCCACTTCCTCTACCGCCGCCCGGACTGTTTCCGGTAGTGCGTCAAGCGGGTACGGTTCCGGCTCAATCTTGGCGGTCACCGGTTGCGGTTCAGGCCATGCGTTGTCGAGAGAATCGCCCACTGGCGCGTTCTCATCACCGGCTTGATGCTCTGCATCCGCTGGCGGTTTGGCGTTCGCCACGGCCATCCGCACCGCATCCTTGCCGCATGGTTTCACCATGTCGTTAAAGTCGGTCGCACCGTCAGGACGATCAGCGCCGAAGTCGGGAACAGCCAGCAGGCCACCGACCGCCCGCGCCGCCGCCGTTGCCTTCGTCATACCCGGATTACCCGCCGTTTGAATGTCATCGTCAGCGCAGACATTCAACAGCAGATCAGGGAATTTAGCCCGTAATGCTTTGGCGACCGCTTCAAGGTTCCCGGCATTGAAGGCGACAGCCACCGGCAAGCCCGTTGCTTGGTAAATGCTCTCACCAGTTGCGAAGCCCTCACAGATGCAAAGTGCCGCCGCGCCCTTCATGTTGCCCATGCCGAAGTAACAGCCGGCTACCTTGCCGCCAGGGAGAAACTTCTTTGTGCCGTCAGCGTCAATGAATTGCAGCGAGCATATCGTGCCGGAAGTATCCCGTATGGGGATCACCAGCTTTCCATCATGCAAGCGCGCGCCGTTCGCCTTGATGCCCTTGCGAACGAGATAGGGGAAGTCATTAGGGGCAGGCGTAGCGGCCTCCCATATCTGCGCGGCCTTCGTTGCTGCCTGAGCGTGCCGTGCCCGTTCGTCGGCCTCGCGTTGCTTCTGAGCTTCGGCTATCTGGCGTTTGAACTGATCGCGTTCGGCTTGAGTGAAGGGTTTATCGCGCCTTGCCTGCCAGGTCGTCGACAAGTCGGTCGAGTAATCACCGAATACGCCGCCCAGGCCATCGTCGAACAGCTTGCACCAGCCCGCAGTGTTGTCGGTTGATTTATCAGCGCCTGGGAATCGGTTAATCTTGCCGTGCTCGATCACGCCAGGCGCAACCAGGCCAGCGTCAAGCATGGCGTCTTTGAATTGGTTGATAGGGTCAGTCATGGCGCCCGCCCTTTCTCTGCCAGCGTAACCAGCTTGGACAGGTGCATACCGATGGTGGTTAACGCCGCCGTGTTAACCTTCAGTGCATCGCGGATAGCGGCCACATCGCCGGAAGCGGAAACCAGGAAGTCCATCAGTGCTTTGTGATGCTCTTCGGTACGGTCGCCAGGTTGGTAGGATGTATTCATACCCACACCCCGCCGACGATCAGCAGAACGAAACCGCGATTCAGGCGGTCAGGTACGGTAGAATGATGCTCAGTGAATGCAGTATTTGAAGCCGGACGGGTCGCCACCTGTCCGGTTTTTTTATTGGCCGTCATGGATC
>JAYSZS010000044.1:0-5901 GCA_043737935.1 Propionivibrio sp.
ATTTTGACGTTCAAATCGACACCCCGCTTTTTCAGACTGAATCCACTGCCATTCATGGCTTCCAGCGATTTGCCTCCTTGTTTAACCGGACAGTAGTGACTTTGTTTATCTATGACAAATCATTCAGCAGGCGCAGTCAGGCCTTAAGATGCGTCCTGATACTGTTGCCGAGATAAACTTCGAGGAGAAATATCCCGATCGAGAGAGTCATGGAGAGCATGGCCAGAAGGAATATGACAAAGACGGTTTTCGTCAGATCAAATGAAATAAGTGCACTTAAAAGGGCACCAGCAATCACCAGAGAAACAAGCACAGCCGCCAGCAAGGAGAACCGGATGCCTAAATTGGAAAGCCGGCTACGATGCAGCAGGGCGTGCAATACTTTCTCCGATTCTGCCACCTGTACCTTGTCGGCGCCCTGGAGGCGATCCTGCACGAGGTGCTGTAAAGCAAAAATGCGTCCGCGCCGGGTAGTCATCGCTTTGATCATTATCATAATTGCGGGCAGCAGAAACACTGACGCAACAGCCAGTTTGATAACCTCGGAAATGCCTGACATCTGCGCCTCCATCATGGACTATTCAGTCTCGCCTGAGCCATCCACTGGCGGTGGCGGAAGTTTTATCAGCAACACCTTATCGACTCGGTTTTTGTCCATATCGACCACCTCGAAGCGACAGCCAGCCACCTCAAACTGATCAGTTTCTACCGGGATCCGGCCAAGTACGTACATCACCAGACCACCCAATGTGTTAAATGCGTTTTCATCTTCGCCGGGCAAATCCATATCAATATCCATGACCGATTTCAGGCGCTCGATCGCCACACTGCCATCCACCAGCCACGAACCATCGGTTCTTTGAACGATATCCTGTTCTTCCGGCGTATCGGATGAGGGGAGTTCGCCGACGATGGAGGTCAGTACATCGGTCAGCGTAACCAGCCCCTGCAACTCACCATATTCATCGACAATCAGCGCACATTGCTGACGTGCCTTGCGAAAGCTTTCCAACAGATGCGTCGTGGTTACTCCCTCCGGGACATAGAGGGCCGGGCGCAGAAAGCGCTCGACATCAAGTTTTTCGCCAGCCAGCGCCAACTTGAGGAGGTCGGCGGAACGCAGAATGCCGACAATATGCTCGAGACCATCACGACAAACGACGATGCGCGTATAAGGGTTTTCGGAGAGCCGTTTGCGAATCTCTGCTTCCGGTTCGTCAAGATCGAGCACGTAGATATCGTTGCGGTGGGTCATGATCGCACCGATGCGCTGTTCGTCAAGGCGCAGTACATTGGAGACGATAGCCTGCTCACTTTCATGAAACACCCCGGCCTCGGCGCCCTGCACCATCAGAACATTGATCTCGTCGTTGGTGACCGGCGAATCCTCCTGACGGCGCGCACCGATCAACTGCAACATCACACTGGAAGAAGATGACAACAACCTAACCAGGGGTCGGGCCAGGCGTGACAGAAAATTCATCGGCGCGGCTATCAATGCGGCGATAGTTTCCGGCGCCAGCAAACCGAGACGCTTGGGCACCAATTCCCCGACTACCACCGTAAAATAGGTCAAGCCAACAACCACCAGGGTAAGTGCCACACCTCTGGCGTAAGGCGCAAGCAACTCGAATCCAGACAACCAAACCGTCAGTGGATCGGCCAGCGCCCCCTCGCCTATCGCGCCACTGAGAATGCCTACCGTTGTAATGCCAACCGTGACGGTGGAAAGAAATCCGGTTGGATTATTGCTTATATCCAGCGCCGATTGCGCACCCGGGCTCCCATCGTCAGCAAGTTTTTGCAGCCGTGACTTGCGAGAGGAGATGATGGCAATCTCGGACATCACAAGAATGCCATTGAGAAAAATGAGAAAAATGAGGAGAAAGACTTCCATTAATTCATTCAAAAAACAGGAGTGATCATAGGTTTTCAGTCGGGCAGCTTGCGGCTCAATGGCTCATGGAAATGCACCGGTGGTGAGCGTTTCTTGCGAAACCGGAGATTCAGCATCTCAACCCCGAGCGAGAACGTCATGGCGAAGTAGATATAGCCCTTCGGCACGTGGTGACCGAGGCCATCGGCGACCAGCGCCATGCCCACCAGGAGCAGGAACGACAGCGCCAGCATCTTGATGGTCGGGTGCTCCGAAACAAAACTCCCGATACTTTTGGCAAAGACCATCATCAGTCCGACCGACGCAATTACAGCTGCAATCATCACCGGAACGTTATTAACCATGCCAACCGCCGTTATGATGGAGTCCAGCGAGAAAACGAGGTCTATGACGATGATCTGCAAAATAATGGCGATGAAAGTCGCCTTGATCGCATTCACTTCCTTTCCTTCTTCGCCCTCAAGCAACTGGTGAATTTCTTGGGTACTTTTCCAGAGCAGGAATATACCGCCGCCGATCAGGATGAGATCGCGCGGCGAAAAGGACTTGCCAAACATACTGAACAAGGGATCGGTTGCGCCGACGATCCACGTCAGGAAAAGCAAAAGACCGATACGCATGAACATGGCAAAAAACAGGCCGATCAGCCTCGCCTTCTCCCGGCTTTGCGGCGGCAGCCGATCGACCAGAATGGAGATGAAGATAATGTTGTCAATACCCAGCACCAACTCCAGAGCGGTCAGTGTGAAAAAGGCAATCCATATCTGGGGATCGGCCAGCAGAGACAGAATTTCCATTTAATACGCCAAAGAAAGAACCGCGACAGCAGAGCCATCTGAATGAACGATTATACCAGCACCCCAATTTCGCTTCCTGAAGCGCAAGACAACAAGACTGGCCTAGCAGCCTGTCCGACTTGACCAAGTCGGCTGCAGAAAGTGGGAAGACGGCTCATATTTCCTTGTATTTCTGCGCGAAAGGAACAACTATTTGCTTTAAATCCGTTTAATGGGGTAAGCAGGCATTCCTACGAGAGGCAAAAGCTCGTAAAAAAACTGCGCTCGTTTCCCATTTTTTTAGTTACGGGGCATAACCTGAAGGTTAGCCTTCTATAAAACAAATTTCGCTTCGACCCTCGAGTTCGACAGACAGCTAGCCAACGGTCGGACCCGAACCATCAACCGCAACAATGGCCTTGGCCTGATTGAAGTCGTCGGCATAGCCGCTGGCATACAGACAGCAGGCAAGCTGGTTGGCAATCGGCGGCGGCAGGGCAAGCTCACCCGAGAGAACACGCCGCATCCAGCCCGCAGTGGTTTTGGCGTCACAGGTTTCGGGCAAGTTAGGCAGTCTTTTCACGCTGTCGTGTTCGGCCTCGAAGAGGATATCGTTGGCCGCATCATGAAGATATTCAATACGCGGACGTCGCTTGGGGTTGGCAAAAGGCTCGCCCTCAGTGCCGCGCAGCAACAAGGCGTGGGTACCCAGCGCGCTGAACACTTCGCGCATTTTATTGAGGTAATCGGGGTGCGTAGCTGCGCTGAGCAGCAGGCCCTCGCCCTTGAACGGATCGAGCATCTTGACCAGACTATGCGCACTGTTGCGCAACCCGAGGCGGCTGCGCAAGGCAAGCTGATTGTTGAGACCGGGCGAAATGATCGAGAGCGGCACATAAACAAGACCGCTTTCATCCAGCAACTGCTGTGCCTGCAGTTGGCTGGTGCTGGGCATCAGGCCGAATTCACGAAAAATCTGCGCTGTGGTCACCCGGCCAAAACCTTCGATCTGGCCATGCAGCACAACCGGGACGCCAAAACGCCGCAACAACAGGGCCAGCAAAGGGGTGAGATTAGCCCCTTTGCGTGCGCCATTGTAGGTCGGGATGACAATCGGGCGGAAACGTCCCTGCGGGCGACGCAGGGGGTAAAGACGTTGGTTGGCCGCGCCAAGAAAACCGATCATCTCGTTGATGGTTTCGCCTTTGACGCGCAAGGCAATGGCAACGGCGCCCAGTTCGAGGTCAGGCACACCGCCGTCAAGCATGGCGCCATAAAGCTGTTGCGCTTCCTCAAGAGACATGTCGCGCGCGCTTTGACTGCCGCGGGCAATCTCACGGATGAAATGGGCGTAATTCATTGCACAACCCCATGTTCTGGGTAATCCCTTACAGCGCAAACACCGGGTATATCGTTACTCTCAGCCTCGACCGGTGGGCCGTCACCCAAGGCGTGACCTAAACAGGTCAATTTTATTAGCTCGCTCATCAATTGCACTCCTGAAAAAAGATACGCAACAGGCATGCCATATATAAGAATCAATGACTTGCAGAAGAGCTTTCAACAAGCTAGCAGAGCGGTGCTTCATGTTGGTGCAGTGCTTAGGGGCAGTGCCTCAAGTCTGTGCAGGCTTACTTGATACGCTGCAACTTGGGGCGCCCGGCAGGCGCTACCGGGGGCGGCTCGGGATCGAGACTGACGTCGGTCGCGGGATCTCGAGCCTTGTTGGCAAGACCTGGGCTATCCCGCTCGAATGCCATGCCGGCTCCGTTTTCCCTGGCAAAGATGGCTGCCACATTGCCGAGGGGGACCGAAATATCGCGTGCCACACCACCAAAGCGCGCCTGGAAAGTGATTCCCTCGTTGGCGATTTTCAGGTGACCCGTCGCCTCGTAAGCAATGTTCAGGACGATCTGCCCTTTCTTTACAAACTCGCGTGGCACGCGTGCATGCTCATCGGCAATGACGGTGATGTAGGGCGTAAAACCATTATCACAACACCATTCGTGGATGGCGCGTATCAGATAGGGCTTGGTCGATGGCAGTTCCACGTGCATTCCCGAAACAAATCGATTGAACAGTGATGAGATGTCCGGCTTTTGAACCGGATATCGGGGCAGTACGGCGGCTTATCGACGCATGGCCTTTTCAGACGGCGTCAATGCGTCGATGAATCCCTGACGGCTGAAAATCCGCTCGGCGAACTTCATTAAAGGGGCAGCAGACTTCGGCAGTTCGATGGCGTAGTGATCAAGGCGCCAGAGCAGCGGCGCAACCGCCACATCAAGCATCGAAAAGTCTTCACCCAGCATGTGTTTCTGCTTGACGAATACCGGCGCCATCTCGGTCAGGCGGTCACGAATGATCTGACGCGCCTTGTCGGCTGTCTTGAGATTCTTTTCCAGGGCATCAATGTACGAAAAAACTTCGCGCTCCATGGTAATCAGGAGCTGCCGAGCGCGCGCGCGCATGATCGGGTCTGCCGGCATCAGTTGGGGATGCGGAAATCGCTCATCGATATACTCGTTGATGATGTTCGGCTCGTACAGGATGAGATCGCGTTCAACGAGCACCGGCACCCGGCCATAGGGGTTGATCATGGCAATGTCCTCTGGTTTTGCAAAAAGGTCGACATCGATGACCTGGAAATCCATGCCTTTCTCATACAGGACAATGCGGCAACGCTGGCTGAACGGGCAGGTCGTGCCCGAATAGAGATTCATCATGATCGAAACCCCAAAAAAACGAACCGGCATCGTGGCGGCGCCGGGCACTTTTCGCGCTGACGCCGGCGATGCCGTGCTAGCCTGTCGGCAGGCAGTGATTAATTCTTCTTGACGTCTTTCCAGTATTCCTTCTTAAGCGCATAAGCCACGCCAAAGAGGAGCAACAGAAAGACCAGAACACCATAACCGACCTGCCGGCGAAAACCGGCAACCGGCTCACTAGCCCAAACCAGAAAACCCACCAGATCGGCCATCTGCTTGTCGAACTCGGTCGGTGACAACTTTCCCGTGAGTGCAAGTTCGAGTTTATGGGTTTCGTGATTCAGCACCTGCTGACCCTGCAGTTCCCACAGGATATGCGGCATGCCGACATTGGCAAACAGGGTGTTGTTCCAGCCCGTCGGACGTTGTTCATCACGATAGAAGGAACGCAGATAGGTGTACAGCCAGTCGGCACCGCTGCCGTCGCCAGACGATCGCGCCCGGGCCACCAGCGACAGAT
>JAYSZS010000045.1:0-5896 GCA_043737935.1 Propionivibrio sp.
CGAAGGCCAAGTCCGCGTCACTGGATCTGGTCGAACTCGGTGCCCGCATGGCGGCGCGCAAGGCCGATCTGCTCGCCGCGCGTGGCTGAAGAAAGCCGAAAATCCATTCCCTGTGCACGAGCTGAACGCCAAAGGTCGGCCGTGACTCCCCTTGATGCCGTCCGTCGCCTGCACTCGCTTGCAGCGGCGAAAAATTACTCAGGATGATCCCATGAAAAAGACTAACCCTAACACATTGGCCGCCAAGAAGCGGTCTGCCTCGGGAACTGAACTCGGTTCCGATAACCCGGCTACACAGCAAGCCGACGCCGTCGAGGCACTTGTTCGATCAATGCCGCATAACGCCAACACGAGCAAGGAATTCGGACGAGACAACGCCATCTCGCCGGCAGCCGGACAAACGGTGGAACCGACCTCCGAACTCGCATCGGCCAGCACCCTCAGCGAGTCCAATCTTTCGGCCAAGACCGGCGGCGGTGCCGCCTCGCTCGACCGGGAGCGCACCGACGCCACTGGCCAGATGCTGACGACCAATCAGGGGGTCGCCGTCGGTGACAACCAGAACTCGCTGAAAGCCGGTCTGCGCGGGCCGGCCCTGCTGGAAGACTTCATCCTGCGCGAGAAGATAACCCACTTCGACCACGAACGCATTCCGGAGCGCATCGTTCATGCGCGCGGATCGGCCGCCCACGGCTATTTCGAGGCTTACCAGCCGCTGACCGAATTCACTCGCGCCGCCCCCTTTCAGGAGGCGGGCAAGGTGACGCCGGTCTTTGTCCGCTTTTCCACCGTCGCCGGCGAGCGCGGCTCGGTGGATACGGCGCGCGACGTCCGTGGTTTCGCCGTCAAGTTCTACACCGACGAGGGTAATTGGGATCTGGTGGGCAACAACATCCCGGTCTTCTTCATCCAGGACGCGATGAAGTTTCCGGACCTGATCCATGCCGTAAAACCCGAACCGCATAACGGAATACCGCAAGCTGCTTCGGCCCACGATACCTTCTGGGACTTTGCCTCGCTAATGCCGGAGACCACACATACGCTAATGTGGGTGATGTCCGACCGCGGCATACCACGTAGCCTGCGCATGATGCAGGGCTTCGGCGTGCACACCTTTCGGCTGGTCAATGCTGCGGGCGAGTCACACTTCGTCAAGTTCCACTGGACGCCCAAACTGGGTACCCATTCATTGGTGTGGGATGAGGCGGTCAAGATCGCCGGTGCCGATTCCGACTTTCATCGCCGAGATTTGTGGGACGCCATCGAAGCCGGCGAATACCCGGAATGGGAACTCGGCTTACAGATATTCACCGAAGCCCAGGCCGAAGGCTTCAGCTTCGACGTGCTCGACGCCACCAAGCTGATCCCGGAAGAACTGGTGCCGGTGACGCCCGTCGGCCGCATGGTGCTCAACCGCAACCCCGATAATTTCTTCGCCGAGACCGAGCAGGTCGCCTTCTGTACCGCGCATGTGGTTCCCGGCATCGACTTCAGCAACGATCCCTTACTGGCTGGCCGTATCCATTCCTATATCGACACGCAGATCACCCGACTGGGTGGGGTGAACTTCCACGAGATTCCGATTAATGCACCGCTGGCCCCAGTGCACAATAACCAGCGCGACGGCTTGCACCGCCAGGCTATCCCCCGTGGCCGGGTGGCATACGAGCCCAATTCGCTCGGTGGCGGCTGTCCATATCAGGCCGGTACAGCAGGTTTCGTGTCCTTCCCCGAACCGCTCGAAGGCGACAAAATGCGCGGCAAGCCGGAGAAATTTGCCGACCACTACACCCAGGCTACCCTGTTCTACGAGAGCCAGACCGAGGTCGAAAAGGCGCACATCGTCGGCGGCTTTCGCTTTGAACTGAGCAAGGTTACCGTTCCGGCCATCCGCGAACGCATGCTGGCCTCGCTGGTCAATGTTTCGACCGACATGGTTGCGAAAATCGCCGCCGGGCTGGGTATGGACGTGCCCAAGGCCATGCCGAAGGCATTAGAAGAATCCATCACTCCCGAAGTAGTCAAGTCACCTCCCCTGTCGCTTATGGCACGGCCCGGAGACGGGGGCATCCGCACGCGTAAAGTAGCGATCCTGATAGCCGATGGGGCGCACGGGGCCTCCATCATGGCCATCGAGGCGGCTTTGACCGCTGCCGGCGCCGTAGCCTGCATCATTGCAGCTCAGCCCGGTGAGGTTAAAACCACTGACGGTCAGGTGCTGGTGGCGACGGGGACGCTGGAGAATTCGCCTCCGGTATTGTTCGACGCGCTGATCCTGCCCGATGGGGACGACGGGGTCGCGTTGCTGGCCCGCTATGGGCAGACGCGAGAGTTCGTGGTCAATCAGTATCGCCACGGCAAGACCATCATGGCACTCGGTGCCTCCAGGGCACTGCTCGACCAGGCTGATGTCGCTGCCACTTTGCCGTCGGGCGAAGCCGATCCGGGGATCTTGCTGGTCAGCGTCGCTGCTCCTGACAATAATGCAGCAGCCTTCATTGCTGCGTTAGGCAAGCACCGTCACCCGGCCCGCGAGACCGACCCCCCTCGTATCTGAGGACAGTACCGATCGTCAACTGACAACGAAGAAAGCCTGGCGGACGATCTGGCTCGGCGAGCCAGCGTCGGCTAGGGTCAAATGGACTACTGCCCTAGCGAGGTTACGTTCGTAAACGGTCGCTGAACGCCTCAATTTGTTGGAGTCCGGCTGTGCGATGACGTGTTCAGCGCTCGATATCGGGCATCTGCCGGACGTCCACCGTCACCCTCAATGCCAGCCAAGGACAGCAAAACTGACCGGTAACCATTCGGCTACCGACCGCTATGTCTTCCTCATTGCTGAATGATCCTGGATTTCGCAATTGAGTGAGACAATTTGGCCGCAAAACCAAGTTTGGTGAATCTTTGGCCCTCATCCCAATCCTTTCCCACGGGGAGAGGGGGTTCAATCCACTCCCTTCGGTAGAAGAGGTTCACCCCATTCCCTTCGAGAGACAGGGTAAATTTGTCCTAACGCTAACTCATTGAATTACCGTGGCCTAGGGCCACGACGGGTTTTTAGTAACTGCTGTCCGGTTAAACGAGAGGGTAAATCGCTGCAAGCCATGATAAGCAATGGATTCCGAGCGACGTCGGGTGTCTCCGACTTGAACGTTAAAATACATATCCGAAAAAAATTTCCGGTGATAACCTACCCGGACGGTCTTTGTCCTCGTGGCTATCGTCAAGAAGCGTCTGAATCTGGATGCTTCGCTCTACACTTTGTTACAGATATTGTCGGTCACCCTGTTCGAGAAGATGCCCTTGCAGCAAGCGTTTCCGGGCAACGACTACGAAATGCCCGAGGGCGTTCCGTCCAACCAACTGATTCTATTCGATTATTAACCGGACAGTAGTGGTTTTTAGTACAAATTTACCGTGCTTCGGGAGATGGGCCGGAGATGAGGGCTTACGATACTGGCATCACGCGGTACGGAGTTTTAGGAATGCTTATCGCGACGCGAGTTGAATCGGATCTAGGATCAGATCAAGGTGAAAAATGGCAAGGCGCATACGTAAAATTGCTTGGAGCCGAACATTTCAAAGCGTGTTGAAGACGATGACGCGTACGGCAATGCACGTCGGTACCCGGGCGATCAAGGAAAGCTTGCGAGTCACTCCAATGACAAGCAAACGCATGCCGGCCAAAAAGGCGATTGCGCAGTCGGCCAACTGGATGACGGGGTTTGCCATCGGCGCTGCGGGCCCTCGCCGCTATCGGCTCTACAAGCCGTCCGGCGTGCGGCGCAACGAGCGCCTGCCGTTGCTGGTCATGCTGCACGGCTGCGGACAGAATGCCGATGCTCTGGCTGCCAGCAGCCGGATGAATACGGTCGCAGACCGTGAGCGCTTTTTCGTGCTCTACCCCGAGCAGGATCGCCTGTCTAATATGCAAGGTTGCTGGAACTGGTACGACACGCGCACCGGTCGGGCGCAAGCCGAAGCCCATTCGATCAGTGCGGCCATCGAACAGGTTTGCCTGTTGCACGCCGCCGACCGCAGCCGGGTTGCCCTGGCCGGCATTTCCGCCGGGGCCGGAATGGCCGTGCTGCTGGCGACGCAGCATCCGGAGCGCTTTCGGGCAATCGCCATGCATTCGGGAATCGCGCCGGGCGTCGCGCATTCGTCGGCGAGCGCGATCAAGGCCATGTTCGGGCAAAGCGTGACAACCTCGCCACTCCCGGCTATTGCCCCCGATGTGAGATTGCCCCCCTTGCTGGTTATCCACGGTACGGCAGACCCTGTCGTGGCACCGAAAAATGGTGCTGAAGCGGCCATGCGCTGGGGGGGACGGGTTAGCGCCAGGGCCAGCAAGCCGCGCCGGGTGCAACGTGGCGATCGCTATGCCGCAACCATTACCGATTATCGTAAAAGCGGTCGGCTGATCGCGACGCTCTGTGCCGTTGACCGGCTTGGACATGCCTGGAGCGGTGGCGCCGCCGGGCATTCTTTCAGTGACCCCAAAGGCCCGGATGCCTCACGCATGATCTGGTCTTTCGTCGCCAGGCAATTTGCCAAGGCAGCAGACTAGCAGCCGGTATTGCTGATGCACTCCAGCCAGTGTTTGCCAGTCCAGCGGTCAGCCGGGCAAACCCCAACGCCTCGGCGAGTCACGCGGACGGAGGCATGGGACACAGCCCGTCTTTGGCCGAACGCCGAGGGTGAGGCTGCGCGGCCATTAAAACGGCACAATGGGTCGTGGATTTGTTCATCATGGCCGTCATTCCTTGGTCACGGGGTCGGTGCGCTCGCGCAATCGGTTTAATTTGCTGGCCAGCGAAGCGGCCGAAAGTTCACCCTGATGGGTGTCAACCCGTTGTCCGCTGGCGTCGTAAAACAGTGTGGCGGGGAGAGCGGACGAGCCGATGGTGCGCCTAGCGCCGTCTCCCGATCCAGCAGAACGTTGGCAAGATTCAACCGGCCGGCGCTCAGGTAGCGCACCACGGCGAAATTGTCTTCGCCCTGGTTGGCAAAGACAAATGTAACTTGTGTTTCATGCTGCTGTGCCGCTGCGAGTACGGGCATTTCGCGACGGCAAGGGGGGCACCAACTGGCCCACAGATTGACCACCATCGGCTAGCCATTGAGGCGAGATCGATCGGGCTGCCGGTCAGCGTCGTCAATGTCACCGTTGGCAGACCCGGTCTGGAAGCCTTGTCCAGGGTGCCAATTACACCAAATAGAGCAGCCCAGGCAAGCACCCCGGCCATCAGCCCCCAGAGCAGTGGCTGGCGCAGGGCGGGCCGACGCCAGCCGCGCCAGAGCGCCTCGCCGGACGCCGCCAGCAGCCCGGCCCACAGGGTAAAACCGCCATCACGAATGTCGAGCATCGACCCCGGCGTGCTCCGGTACAGATCAAACCAGACCGTGATGAAAACCAGGCGTGCCGCCAGCAAGGCCGCCACCAACATATCTACAAGGCTATTGCCACTGCCAATTTCCTGACGCCGACCGACCCCCATGGCCAACGCCGGCGGCGACCAGCATGGCGGCCAGCATTAACAAATGACTGACCTGAAAAGCGAAGGGGCCCAGGTTCACGTTCAGCATGTTCAATATCCTGGTTTTACCTGCAGCACTCGGGCAATAAATTCGTCGGCACTTAGAGTCTGTGAAAAAATCATTACGGCCTGATTTCCACGCTCGTCACCCCGACGAACACCGGGGTCCAGCTCGTTTATCCGATTGTATCAATGGCTATCATGACTATCGGAGGAAGGTACTGGATTCAGGCTTGCGCCGGAATGACGGCTTGGGAGGTGTTTATTTAATTCACAGCCTCTCAACTCACCGATGATGCGATTTATACGACGCTCCTTGCCATCGGGCCCGCACTGTCTTGACCGGACCAAAACGG
>JAYSZS010000046.1:0-12789 GCA_043737935.1 Propionivibrio sp.
GGCAGATCGAGGCAATCGCGCGCCGAAGCTAGACCTTCGACCCGCGCATCACGCGCCAGATCGAGAATCTGCGCAGTTGAAACGTTGTCGCCAAAAAACAGGCTGGCGGTTTCCGGCAACTGATGCGCTTCGTCGAAAATCACCGCATTGCACGCCGGCAGCAGTTCAGCCGTACCTTCGTCGCGCAACATCACGTCGGCAAAAAAGAGATGATGGTTGACGACCACCAGATCGGCGGCCAGCGCCTCGCGACGCGCCGCCAGTACGAAACAATCCTTGTGGCTCGGGCAGTCCTGGCCGAGACAGTTCTCGCGCGTTGAGGTGACCATGTCCCATACCGGCGAGCTTTCCGGCACATCGGCGCATTCGGCCTTGTCGCCGGTCTTGGTTTTCCTGGCAAAGCGCGAAATGCGCAAGGCATACGCCAAATCCTCGCGCGACAGGAAGCGCCCATCGGCCAGCGAGTGCTCCAGATGATAATGGCAGACATAATTGGCGCGCCCCTTGAGCAGCGCGACCTTGACCGGTGAACCCAGCGCCTTGCGTACGGTCGGAATGTCGCGAGAAAAAAGCTGATCCTGGAGATTCTTGGTGCCGGTCGAAACAATCACCTTGCCACCGGAGAGCAGCGCCGGAACGAGATAGGCGAACGTCTTGCCGGTGCCGGTACCGGCCTCGGCGACCAGCACGCTGTTTTCGGCCATGGCGGTCGCGATGCGCTCGGCCATCTCGATCTGCTGCGCGCGCAGCCGATAGCCGGGAATGCCGGAGGCCAGCAGACCATCGGCTGAGAAGGCTTCCTGGATGGAGGGTGTCACCTGTGGGTCAAAATTCGTAAATGAAACATGTTACAGGCTAGCGCACTCGATAGGAAGTCCATTGGCAGCGGACGCTCGACCCCCTTTCCACGCCGCTTCAGCCCTCCCGATGCGGATCATGCGATTTCCTGACGGGTAACCCAAACGGCGGCCTTTGGCATAAGCTATGTTCATTTTCGTTATCCGACTTGACCCATAGCTGTTTTCTCACAACAATTGGGCCGTCAACGTAACGGACATACTTGGGCGGGTACCCCAGGTGACGCTCAAGTCATCCCGTTTCCCTCTCACCCGACCCCAATGCCAAAGGGCAAGGGGAAATTCGAAAGCCGCTCGCGCGACTTTCAACTTACAGGTTCCTGACCCATGATCGACACGATGATCACCGACTTCGAACTGCCGGCGACCGGCGACAAGCTGTTCAGGCTTGCCGACTTGCGCGGCACAACGCTTGTCATTTATTTCTACCCCAAGGACAGCACACCGGGCTGTACGAGCGAAGCGCAACAGTTTCGTGACCTCTACCCCGACTTTATCAAGGCCGGATGCGTGGTGGTCGGCGTATCGCGCGACAGCATCCGCTCGCACGAGAACTTCAAGGCCAGGCAGGACTTGCCCTTTGCCCTGCTTTCCGATGCCGATGAAAAGCTGTGCACGCAGTTCGCCGTGATCAGGATGAAGTCGATGTACGGCAAGCAGGTGCGCAGCATCGAGCGCAGCACCTTCGTTGTTGATGGTCAGGGATTGCTCAGACGGGAATGGCGCGGTGTCAAGACGCAGGGTCACGCGCTGGAGGTACTGGATTACGTGATATCGCTTTGATCAGCCTGAATGACCGACCTGACGGGCATGGATCAGTTGCCATCCTAAATGATGAAAGTCGCTTGCCTGCCCGTTTCCCTCACCCCCCGACCCCTCTCCCGAAGCGAGGGAAGATTTGAGAGTCGCTGGCGTGACTTTCACGCTAAATATAACCAAAGAAAGTTACGTCCCCATGGCTCATAAAACTGCCACCCGTGCAAAAAAAACAAGCATTGCCGCGCTCACCAAGTTCTTTGTTCTCGACACCAATGTACTGTTGCACGACCCGACCAGCGTTTATCGCTTCGAGGAACATGACGTCTTCCTGCCGATCATGACGCTGGAAGAACTCGACGACCACAAGAAAGGCCTGTCGGAAGTCTCGCGCAATGCACGCCAGGTCACGCGCATCCTGGACGAAATCGTCAACAGCCACAGCGAGGGCATCGATAACGGCATCGCCCTCTTTGGCCCTTCACGTAAACTGGCCAGCGGGCGTCTCTTCCTGCAGACGGAAGCCATCTCCAAGGATTTGCCGACCGGCCTGCCCACCGCCAAGGCCGACAACCAGATCCTGGCCGTGGTCATCCACCTACAGCGCCTGCACCCGGAGCGCGCCGTCATTCTGGTGTCGAAAGACATCAACATGCGCATCAAGGCGCGTGCGCTCGGACTCGAAGCCCAGGACTATTTCAACGACAAGGTGCTGGAAGACACCGACCTGCTATACACCGGCGTTCTTGAACTGCCCGCCAGCTTCTGGGACAGGCACGGCCAGGGAATGGAATCCTGGAAACGCGATAGCCTGACGCTGTATCGAGTCAAGGGACCGCTGTGCCCGAAACTTCTGGTCAATGAGTTCATCTATCAGGAAGGGGAGCCGCCGCTCTACGCCATCGTCCGTGAAGTCTCCGGCAAGACGGCACAATTCGAGACGCTGACCGACTATACGCACCCTAAACGCAGCGTCTGGGGAATCACCGCACGCAACCGCGAGCAGAATTTCGCGCTTAATCTGCTGATGGATCCGGATATCGACTTTGTCAGCCTGCTCGGTCAGGCCGGTACCGGGAAAACCCTGCTCACCCTGGCCGCCGCGCTGACGCAGGTTCTGGAAAGCAAGCTCTACTCTGAAATCATCATGACCCGGGTGACGGTTCCGGTGGGGGAAGACATTGGTTTCCTGCCAGGCACCGAAGAAGAAAAGATGGGGCCATGGATGGGCGCCCTCGAAGACAACCTTGAAGTACTCAACAAGACCGATGTCGAGGCCGGTGAATGGGGTCGCGCGGCAACGCATGACCTGATTCGCAACCGGATCAAGATCAAGTCGCTCAATTTCATGCGCGGGCGAACCTTCCTAAACAAGTTCCTGATCATCGATGAGGCGCAGAATCTGACGCCAAAACAGATGAAAACCCTGATCACCCGCGCGGGGCCGGGAACCAAGGTAGTGTGCATGGGCAATATCGCGCAGATCGACACCCCCTACCTGACCGAAGGAAGCTCCGGCCTGACCTACGTCGTTGATCGCTTCAAAGGCTGGGAACACTCCGGCCACGTTACCCTGCAACGCGGCGAACGCTCGCGTCTGGCTGACTACGCCGCCGAAGTGTTATAATTTTCAACTTCATCGAGCCGTGTCCCGTGACACGGCTCGCTCGTTTTTGCCATCCGATCCGCAGTGCGCTCACGGCACTGAACGGATCCATGCCTTCCGGAGAGTCGATTGAAACGACGAGACTTCCTCGCCGCCTCGGCAGTTCTCTCGCTGCTGGCCAGCTCGCCAGCGTTCGCGGCAAACAAGAAGCCGCATGCCAAATCATCGGCCAGGCCAAAGCCAAAAAAGTCCTCTACCCACGCGGAACCTGCAGCGCTCCGCGAGCCCCATACCGAAACGCGTAACGTCATCAGCCTGCCGGACGAACCGGCGCACTGGCGAACCTATGACATCCGCTCAAGCATTGCGCTAAACCGGATCAACGGCAAAGCCCGACTCTGGCTGCCGCTGGCCCAGTACAAGGACACCCTGTGGCAGCGTTCGCTGGGCCACAACTGGCAAGGGAATTTTGAAAGCGCTGGCATCTATCGCGACCCGGTAGCCGAAATGGAGGTCTTCTACGCCGACTGGCCGGAAGGCATCGCCAGGCCGCAACTACAGATCGTCAGCCAGGTCGCCACACAGGACCGCCATTTCGACATTACCCGGCGCGGCGCGGTCGCCGAACGCACCGAAGTACTGCGCCGTTGCCTGCAGGCAACCAGCCTGGTACCCATCGACGGGATCGTCCGCATCACCGCCGAACGCGCCATCGGCCGCATCAAGGATCCGGTGGCCCAGGGCAAGGCAATTTACGAATGGGTCGTCGAAAATACCACTTTCGACCCGCTCCTGAAGAGCGTCGGCAACGTTGATATCGGAAGCATGCTGGAAAGCGGCAACCTGAGTGGCCGCAGTGGAGACCTTGCACTGCTTTTCGTCGCGCTGTGCCGGTCGATCGGCATTCCGGCGCGCCCGGTTTTCGGGCTGCGCATCAGCAGTTCGCGACTGTTCGGCAGCCTCGGCGTCGGCGGCAACCTGAGTACCGCGCAACACTGCCGCGCCGAGTTCTACACGCCGGGTTATGGCTGGATTCCGGTTGACCCTTCCGATGTCCGCAGGGCCATTCGTGAAGAACGCCTGAGTATGGGGGACCCCAAGCTGACGGTGTTGAAAAAGCTGCTTTTCGGATTCTGGGAAATGAACTGGATCAGCTTCAACGTCGCCCAGGATGTGAGTTTGCGCGGCTCGACGGGGAAAACACTCCCCTTCCTGATTTATCCTGTGGTTGAAACCATGGACGGTCGTTTCGACAGTCTGGACAGCAGCCGTATGAGCTACCAGATCAGCGCCAGCCGCATCGATTGATCAACCTGAATACGCATCGAACCCGCTTTGATGCCGGCTTACGCGACAAGCGAGACAGGGACAAGACAGCAAGTGTAAAGTGGTCTGACCCGGTCCTATCTCATTTGCTCTGATTTTAGCCCTAACCAACCCGCAAATGCTGTGCTAAATTCTGACCTGTCTGGCCAGAATTCATGGAGAGCCTCATGCGCGGCGAATGGCAATTACAAGAAGCCAAGGGCAACTTCAGTCAACTCATCAAGCAGGCGGCGAGCGGGGATGCCCAGATCGTCACTGTTCATGGCAAACTAACAGCGGTTGTCGTTTCGGTGAAAGATTACGTCCGCCTCACCCGACCTCGGAGCAAGCTCTCCAGCGCACTGCTGCGACACGAACTGGCAGCCGAAGACCTGGACATTTCCCGCAGCTGCGACAGCAGGCGAAATATCCAGTTATGAGCTGGCTGCTGGATACCTGCGCGCTCTCCGAATACGTCAGAAAAATCCCGGCGCAAGAAGTGATTGCCTGGATCGACCAGCAGGACGAAGCAAGCCTGTTCATCAGCGTCTTCACCCTGGGGGAGATCGAAAAAGGGATTATCAAACTACGTGCCAGTGACATGCGTCGCAGCCAAAAACTCACCGACTGGCTGGGCAGGGTGGAACAACGCTTTGCCGGACGAATCCTGCCACTCAATGCCACCGCGCTCCATGTCTGGGCGCAGCTTGCAGCACACGCCGAACTGGCAGGGCAGCCTCTGCCGGTAATGGGCGGCCTGCTCATGGCCACCGCCCAATGCCACGGCCTCACCGTGGTCACGCGTAACGTTCAGGATTTCGCACATCACTACCGCAGATTTTCAACCCTTGGGCGCTGTAGATTCGCTACCCCGATGGTTTCAATTTTCGGGCCAATAACCCGCTGGATAGACCGCCGATTGCGGCGAGCATTCACTCTCGCTCGCGTGCATTAACCGAAGTCTTAGCCCTCGCTGCATTGCGCTTATGGGTCAGCGCGGATGCGTCATCAATATGACCCCGCACTGGCAAAGTTCTCGAAGCGCGTGTATTCGCCGACAAAGGTCAGGCGCACCATGCCGATCGGGCCGTTACGTTGTTTGCCGATGATGATTTCGGCGCTGCCTTTGTCCGGCGTGTCGGGGTTGTAGACTTCATCGCGGTAGATGAACATGATGACGTCGGCGTCTTGCTCGATGGCGCCCGACTCGCGCAGATCGGACATCACCGGGCGCTTGTTCGGTCGCTGTTCGAGTGAGCGGTTCAACTGCGAGAGGGCGATCACCGGAACGTTCAATTCCTTGGCCAGACTCTTCAGCGAGCGCGAGATTTCGGAAATTTCGGTGGCGCGGTTTTCACCGTGCCCGCTGGCCGACATCAGTTGCAGGTAATCGATCACGATCAGGCCGAGCTTGCCGCACTGCCGATGCAACCGGCGCGCTCTGGCGCGCAGGTCGATCGGGTTGAGCGCCGCCGTCTCGTCGATGTATAGCGGGGCCTCGTGCATCTTGCCCAGGGCAAAGGACAGACGCGACCACTCGTCGTCGTTGAGGCGACCGGTACGCACACGTTGCGCGTCGAGCTTGCCAACCGAGGAGAGCATGCGCATGGCCAACTGGGTGCCGCCCATTTCCATCGAGAACACCGCGACCGGCAAACCGACTTCAACCGCGACGTATTCGGCCATATTGAGTGCCAGCGATGTTTTGCCCATCGACGGGCGACCCGCGATGATCAACAGATCGCCGGCCTGCAGACCCGAGGTTTTGGCGTCGAGATCGTGATAGCCGGTCGGCAGCCCGGTGATGTCCGAGGGGTTGTCACGGTCATGCAGTTCCTGGATCCGCTCGACGACCTGGGTGAGTAGCGGATTGATGTGCACAAAACCGGTCTGATGACGGAAACCGCCCTCGGCAATGGCAAAGACCCGGGCTTCGGCCTCGTCGAGCAGTTGCTTCGGATCGCGACCGAGCGGGTTTAGCGCGCTGCCGGCGATCTCGTCGCCGGCGGTGACCAGCTGCCGTAGAACAGCCCGTTCGCGGACGATTTCGGCGTAGCGCCGGATGTTCGCCGCCGACGGTGTATTGGCCGCCAGTTCGCCGAGGTAGGCCAGGCCACCGGTATCGCCGCCCTCGCCGGCCAGATCGAGGCTTTCCGCTACCGTAACGACATCGACCGGTTTGCCGCGTTCGAGCAGCTTGCGGATCTGGCGATAGATGCGCCGGTGTTCGTCGCGATAAAAATCAGCCTCGCCGACAAGGTCGGCAATCTTGTCGAAGGCCGCGTTGTCGAGCAGCAAACCGCCAAGCACCGATTGTTCGGCCTCGATCGAATGCGGCGGAATACGCAGATGGGCAATCGCCGGATCAATCGGCGATTGTGCTGAATGTGCTGAATTGAACGACTTGGCCATAAAAATTCCGGTACGCGATACGGGGCAGGCAGGAAATAGGCAGAAACGGCCCGAAACATGAGTTTACACCGGGCCGGGGTATGCCGCCGCCCGCATATGAAAAAAGCCTTGCACCAGTGCAAGGCTTTTCGATGACGCCAGAAAATGGCGCCGGATGACTTGAGCGGCTTACTGCTCGCCAACCACGGCAACCTTGATGCTTGCCAGTACATCAGTATGCAGCGCGATTTCCAGCGAGGACTCGCCGACCGTCTTGAGCGGCCCCATCGGCATGCGAATGTCCGACTTTTCGACCTCAAAACCGAGCGCCTTGAGGCCATCGGCCACGTCATGGTTGGTCACCGAGCCAAACAGGCGACCATCGACACCGGCCTTGCGGGCCACCGTAACTAGTACACCTTCGAGCTTGGCGGCAAACGCCTGGGCCGCCATCAGCTTGTCGGCAGCGACCTTCTCGAGCTCGGCACGCCGGCCTTCGAATTCCTTCATCGTCACTGGTGTGGCACGTTTGGCCTTGCCATGCGGAATCAGGAAATTGCGGGCATAACCATCCTTGACCTTGACCAGATCGCCGAGGTCACCGAGGTTGACGACCTTCTCCATCAGAATAATTTGCATCGTTTGTTCCTTGTTTATTGATGGTTGTCGGTATAGGGCAGCAGCGCCAGGAAACGCGCACGCTTGATGGCCACCGACAGCAGTCGTTGATAGCCGGCCTTGGTACCGGTCAGACGAGCCGGCATGATCTTGGCGTTTTCAGCAATGTATTCCTTGAACAGGTCGACATCCTTGTAATCGATGCCGTCCATCTTCTCAAGGCTGAAGCGGCAAAACTTGCGGCGCTTGAACAGCCCGCTACCACGCTTCTTGACGTTCTTGTCATCCTTCTTCTTGAAGAACCTACCCATTTTGATTCCCTTCTACAAATTCGATCATGGTTACATGCAATCTCAACTGTTTGCTGTGCCGGCTTTTAGCGGCCAGGAAGCCGGTCAGATGAACTTTTATTCCCGGAGTCGCCGACTGAAGCCACCTGGCCGTCTCGCCCAGACCTATGGCCTGGATTTCACACTCGACGCGCCGTGAGTTACCTGCTTCAGTCTGTTCCGACTGGTGCCCGATCACGCATTCCGTTACCGGCACGGCGGCCGGGGTGAATCGCATCACCTTGCGCTCGATCAGCGTTCCAGTGAGTTCAACGCGGTTCAGTTGAGCCTCAATAATCAGGCCGCATGCTCGACTTCGGTGTCGGCTTCGGCGTTAACTTCAAGTACTACCGCATCTTCCCGCACTTCCATCATCGACTTGGACTTCTCTTCCTTCATCATCGGCGAAGGCTCGGTCACGGCTTTCTTCATCTTGATGGTC
The DNA here is from genome assembly GCA_043737935.1 of Propionivibrio sp. Taxonomy (GTDB): domain Bacteria; phylum Pseudomonadota; class Gammaproteobacteria; order Burkholderiales; family Rhodocyclaceae; genus Propionivibrio. The sequence continues at coordinate 8,305 of JAYSZS010000046.1, forward strand.
AGATGACGCAGCACGGCATCGTTAAACTTGAAGCCATGCTCAAGTTCAGCAAGCACTTCACCATTGCACTCGATGTTCATCAGCACATAATGGGCCTTGTGCAGTTTTTGGATCGGATAAACGAGTTGACGACGCCCCCAGTCTTCGAGGCGATGTACTTGGCCGCCATGCGTGGCAACGAGTGCCTTGTAGCGCTCGACCATCGCCGGAACCTGTTCGCTCTGGTCCGGATGGACGATAAAAACGATTTCATAATGACGCATGAACACTCCTCGTGGAATAAGCCCCCCGCCATGCTAACGGTGGAGCAAGGTGGAAAAGCCGAAGATTATAGCGGGTTTATGGCTTGTGAATCAATGCTTTTCGGTGTAACTCTGGGCCTGCAGACGATTGCCTGGGTCATGCTCATGGTAAGTAATAATCTCAAGTTTTGACTACTGAAGGTGATCGCGGCAATTGACGATGAGTACCGATCACTAAGCCATTGGAAAACCTGCAAAGTCCCAGCGGGGTTAAATACGCCACCCGATGGCGAATTCAACCCCGGGGAGAAAGCCCCTTTATCTCTGCTTTATTTAGCCAGAGCCTGCTGGAGCTGTTCAAGAGCCGCCGGGTCTTCGATCGTTGTCAGATCACCCGGATCGCGACCTTCGGCCAGAGCCTGAATCGAACGACGCAGCAACTTGCCGGAACGGGTTTTCGGCAGCACGGTCAGGAAGTGCACGCGACTCGGGCGAGCGATCGCACCAAGGTTGTCGTCCACCTGCTTCATTACCGCCTTTTCAAGAGCGGCACGCAGCTCAGGCGTGGCAATCGATGCAGCATCCTTGACTACCGCGAAAGCCATTGGCATCTGACCCTTTAACTGGTCGGCGACACCAACCACGGCGACTTCGGCAATCGCTGAATGGCCCTGGATCGCTTCCTCGATTTCGCGCGTTCCGAGGCGATGACCGGCAACGTTGATCACGTCATCGGTACGACCGAGGATGTAGTGATAACCGTCCTTGTCCTTAATACCCCAGTCGAACGAGGAGTAGACCAGTGGCTCCCTGAACAGCGAAAAGTAGGTTGAAACAAAGCGGTCATCGTCACCCCACACCGTCGTCAGGCAACCCGGCGGTAGCGGCGGAACAATGGCGACAATGCCCTTTTCATCCGGTTCGCAGATGGTCCCGTCCTCACGGAAGATCTTGAGGTTATAGCCATAAACCGGGAAGCTTGGCGTTCCATAGCGGATCTCGGTCTTCTCGACACCCGGCATTGCCGAAAGTATCGGCCAGCCGGTCTCGGTCTGCCAATAGTTGTCGATCACAGGCAAGCCGAGTTCGCCCATGATCCACTCGTGGGTTGGCTGATCGAGCGGCTCTCCGGCGAGGAACAGGTGCTTCAGCGATGACAGGTCATACTTGTGCATGAACGCGTTGTCGTGCTTCTTGAGCACGCGAGCCGCAGTCGGCGCCGAGAACATGACGTTGACCTTGTACTTCTCGACAATCTGCCACCAGATGCCCGGATCGGGGCGTAGCGGCGTTCCTTCGTACATGATGGTACACATGCCGGCGATCAATGGCCCGTAAACAATGTAGGAGTGTCCAACGACCCAGCCGATGTCGGAGGTCGAAAAGTAAGTCTCGCCCTCCTTGCCGCAGTAGATGTGTTTTATCGACGAGGCCAGCGCCACGGCATAACCTCCGGTATCGCGTTGTACACCCTTCGGCTTGCCGGTGGTGCCGGAGGTATAGAGGATGTACGACGGCTCGGAAGACTCCAGCCAGGTGATCGGCACGTCGGCATCCATGAACTGCGCACGCAGTGTCGCGTAATCGACGTCACGACCGGCAACCTTGTTGAATTCCTTGTCGAGGCCGCGATCGATCATCAACACCTTGGCCGGCTTGTGAACGGACAGCGTAATAGCTTCATCGAGGAGATGCTTGTACGGAACAGCCTTGCCGCCGCGCATGCCGGCATCGGACGAGACGATCAGCTTCGGTGTTGCGTCATCGATTCGTGTAGCCAGCGATCCCGAAGCAAAGCCGCCGAAGACGACCGAATGAATGGCGCCAATGCGCGTGCAGGCGAGCATGGCAAACATGGCTTCGGCAATCATCGGCATGTAGATCAGGACGCGGTCGCCCTTGCCAACACCGAGGCTCTGCATGATCGCCGCCATGCGCATGACTTCCTTCTTCAGTTCGGCGAAGGAATAAATGACTTCCTGGTCGGTCTCGGTCGAAATGAAGACCAATGCACGGTCATTCGGGCGCTTGGCCGCGTGACGATCAACCGCGTTGTAGCAAATATTGGTTTCACCACCGACAAACCATTTGGCAAAAGGCGGTCGGGAATAGTCGAGCGTCTTTGTAAAAGGCTTGTGCCAGTCAATCAGCTTGGCCTCCTCAGCCCAAAAGGCGTCCGGGTTGTCGATGGATTGCTGGTGAAATTCCTTGATTGTTGTCATAAATTTTCCTTTTTGCTGATACTGAACACCCGCACTAATGGGAACTAATCCTGCCCGGTGTCTTCTGAATCCTGCGCCGGGTCAAGCAAGCACTTCTCAATTTCTGCCATGGGCAGATCCAACTTCATATCACGATCCAAAAGTTTCAACAGCGGCAATATTTGCCGACCGAGTGTGGACAAGTGTGGCACAACCTCACTCTCGTGTCCCGACCTTATCAAAGCGAGGGCATGTCCAATCCTGGGCACCAGCGCGGTGGTCAATGGCTGCTCCTGGCAGGAAATAACCTGGTTGCCCCCCATTTGCTGGGCTGTCTTGAGACGAGAACCCGCCAGTTCGATCAACGCGCCTGCAGATGTTACACCGTCCACCGGGCTATTGCTGATACCCACACTGACCGACAAGTTCAAACGCTGCCCATGCACCGCGATATTCGCCACATGAATGGCCTCGCGCAGGCGATTGCCAAAGGACTCGCAGGCAGGATACGGCGTGCCCGGCGAGATCACCACCAGTTGGCTACCGGCAAAGTGACCGAGACAGTCCTCTTTACGGATCTTGCTGGCCAGCATGTCGGTAAAACGCTGCTGCAACTGATTGAACACCTCAACATCGTGTTCTTCACGCAATGCCCCGATATTATCAAAACTCATCACAATAGCGCTGACTTCGCTGCCGTGTCGCATGGCGTGCGACATGGCCTGAACCGCCTGCAACTCGATGTACTTGCGGGTAAACAGGCCCGACTCCGGGTTCTGGACGTTCTGCGCAAGGTTTTCCTTGAGCTGATTCTTTGCCTCGGCGAGCTTGAGCAGGGAATCGATCCGCGCCAGCAATTCGTTAGCGCCCGTGCCCCGATTGATGAAGTCGGACGCACCATGCGACTTAGCCCGTGCAAGCGCTTCATCATCGTCTCCGGAGATCATCAGAATCGGCATCTGCGAAAGACGCGGCAGCCTGGAGGCGCGCACGCGAACCAGCAAGCCGTCACCGTCGAGTACTGGCAGAGACAGCGAGCAAATCACCAGTTGGATTGATTGATCAAGAACGAGTACCTGCCAGGCCGCCTCGCCGTCGCCTTCCTCGCGAAAATCATAGAGCTCGCGGATATGCTTGATGAGCATCGCGCGCACCATGCGCGATTCATCAACAATCAGAATACGGGGCAACTGGGTCGGGTTTTCCATTCGTAACTCAGTCCGCAATTACGTTCGACTTTGCACTCTGTTGCGATCAGGCACCGGCCACTTCAACAACAACCCGACCGCGCGCCTTTCCCTGTAAAAAACCATCAAAGACATCCGGCAATTCGTCAAAGCTAATCCTGTGCGTCATTTCAAGCAAGCGGCGTGGTTTAAGATCGGCACCCAGACGCTGCCAGATGCGACTACGGTAAGGTTCACCAATATACCCGGAATCAATGCCGAGCAGACACACGCCACGCAAAATGAAGGGCATGACGGTCGTTTTAAGTGAGGCACTCGCCGCCATGCCGATACTGGCAATTGTTCCCCCCTGCTGCATGGTGCTGGCCATCCAGGCCAGAACTTCGCCACCGAGGTTATCGACCGCACCGGCCCACTGCATCCTGTCGAGCGGCCGGAGGCGTGAAAGATCGAGCGCCGAGCGAAGCATGACCTGAGCCGCACCGAGTCGCTTGAGGTAATCAAACTCGGCTTCCTTGCCGGTCAGCGCCGTCACCCGATAGCCCAGTCTGGCCAGCATGTCCACTGCCAATCCGCCCACCCCGCCGGTAGCCCCACTGACGATGACCGGCCCTTTGGCCGGTTCCAGCCGGTTTTCCTCCATCCGGACAATCGCCAGTGCCGCAGTAAATCCCGCGGTACCCAGTGCCATGGCTTCAAGCAGGGTCAGACCAGCAGGCAGCGGATGCACCCAGTCGGCAGGAACGCGTGCGAACTCGGCATAACCGCCATGGTGCGCAACACCGATATCGTAGCTGGTCGCAATGACCGGGTCACCGAGTTTGAAACGCGAATCAGTGCTGGTTTCGACAGTCC
>JAYSZS010000047.1:0-5865 GCA_043737935.1 Propionivibrio sp.
ACCAACGACCACCGCCCCTTGCCGGCTGCCACGCGCGCCCTCCTCGTGACTCGGCGGGCGCAGAATGATGGCCGACGTGCCAAGGTCGGTGGCGTAAACGCCAAGTCGATCACGCTCGGACAGGGCACCGTAAAGCATCTCATCGAGCGAAGCCTCGGCGCCGGAAATGGCATCACCGATATAGTGGCCGCACAGGACAGGCTGGTCGAGGAAGCGCAAATTGCCGGCGCGCACCGATACCCGGAGCGTCGAGATGGCGCGAGAGCTCTTGTGCCGGCGCGGCCCGCTGCCCATCAGGGCACGTACCATCTCTTCCTCGCTGCCAAGCACTGGCGGGGGGGCTTCCAGAATGAAATTGACGGCCTCGTCGCCGCGCCGGCGTGGCAAACGGTTCAACTTCTCGGTGCTGCCCTTTTCCAGCAGGTCGACAAGGGCCGGGAAGTACTCCTCTTCGCTGGTCAGGTCGCCATGCTCCACCGGCATGTACCAGCAATGGGTGTCTACATCCAGGTTATCCAGGCGACCGGAGGCCCAGGTCACCGAGCCGTCGCCATCGGAGGTAAAGAGCAGTTGGAGCTTGCCGCTGGCGCTGCGCTGAACGCCGCAGGGCGTCTTGTCGCTCTGGCCAAAAACATAGATGACCTGCTCGGGGTTGGCGATTTCATTATTCGGCAGAACGTCTGTCCAGAAGCTTTCTGTGCTCGAAAGCAGTTTTTGGGCAGGGACGCCGCAGATGCCGTCGCCATACCAACGATCGGTAATCTGCTGCTTGAGTTCTTGCCATGTCTTGACCGCGTAGTATTCGTCGCAGGCAATACGCGGCTCGCTCCCGCTATCTGAGAAGCCCGGCCGCGGCAGCAGGGTCAGCGCGCCGGGGAAGCCGCTGATGATGTCCAGCAGGCCCTGCAAACCGTGTTCCATATCCATCTTTTCCAGCATGCGCATCGAGTCGCTCTTGCCGAGCAGGGTATGCACCATCAGGTGTGCGCCGTTGTTCGGTGTGCCGAGCATGATCAGGCGACCGCCGGAATCCAGCACTTTTTTCCAGGCGTCGGCATGATTCTTCATCAGCGTGCGCGCCACCAGTCCGCCCATGCTGTGGGCCACCAGACGGATCGGCTGGCCGGGATGTTCTTTGGCTGCCTGTTCGATCCGGTCTTTCAGTGCTTCGGCGCATCGGGTTAGCGACTGCCGCCAGTCGTAAGGGCAGCGGATGACGGTGTGGGTGGCGGCGAGATAATCGGCCAGGTCGCCATAGACCATCTCGAACAAGTCCTCGGCCGCCGCTTCATCCGAATCGGGATTGCCGATATGTTCCAGTTCGCCAAGCAGTAGGCGGGGTACGTTGAACCAGATGCGCTGGCCGGTGCCGGCCACATCCGGCTTCTTGCGCCTGATCTCGATATGGGTGCCCATGATGCCGGGGATGAGGATCGCCACCGGGCGTGCATTGTCCACCCTGCCCGGGCTGCCGCGCTGCGCCAGTTGGGCGTCACGGTCGCGCCAGGGCGTCTTTGAACCGCCGGTCAGCGGCTCGAACTGGGTCAGTCTGGCCGGTTCGTCATCGGCCAGCCAGGCGCGAAGGGCGTCGCGGGTGGGCGCGTTGAGGAAATAGCGGAAGTGGGTGACCGAGGCATCCTGGTCGTAGAGATAACGGGCACCGGGTCGAAAGCCCAGTCCGGCAAACATGGAGTCGGTGTCCACCACCAGGTCGTTGTCGTTGTGGTCGAACAGCCGCCAGTCGCAGAACAGGTTGGCCACGCGGCGACGCAGGTTGGACAGGCCAAAGCCGTCGAATTCGGTGTCGCCGGCGATGACGGCCATGGCGATGCCATCGCGCCGGAGCGTCTCAGGATGCCCCAGAAACGCGGCCAGCGGCGAGTCAACGCGCATCGCGGCGATTCCCGGAATCAGGCGTGGATCGATGCGCCGGCCGGCGATTTCCAGCGCCAGCCGCTTGACGACCCCCAGTGAACTGGACGCCCCCTTGCCGAAGGCCTCGCCGGCCACCGGGCCGCCCAAGGCCGTCGCTGCCGCGCCGACCAGAGCCCCGCCACCCCATTGCAGCAGGTTGAGGAAGTCGGACAGCGCCGCGTCCAAGTTCTCCGACAGGAAACGCGTTCCACGCGCCGGCGAGGCGACGCGCACATAGCGTTGTACGGTGATCTTACCGGCCAGCAGCGTTTCGCGGATGACGCGCAGGCGGTCGCGCTCTTCCTGCGCCTCACGTTCCAGCCCGGCCGGATCCTCGGCGTTCTGCGTGTCGATGTGATAGCTGTCGATGACTTTGTCCGCCACCTGTCCCAGGCACAGCAGATCGCCGACCAGCCCGCCACGCGAATGGGTGAGCAGCGAGACCAAGGCGCCTTTGGGCAGGGCTTGCAGCAGCGCCAGTGCGTTTTCGGCCGGGCTCTCGGAAAAGGTGCGGTGCTCGAAGCCGAAGATGCCGCCGGGGAAACGCTGCCTGAGCTGGCTCCAGGTGGACTCGTCCTCGCGCAGGTCGGAGAAGCCGCCCACGGTATAGGACCCGGTGCCGTGAATCAGCACCAGCATCGGCTTGCTCTGCGCGGCATCATTCAGGCGCGGATCGCCCGGCAGGCAGCGGTCCGCAGCGGCCAGCCGCGTGTCGTGCCAGAGATAGAGTCCGGGACGCCCGGCCAGCCGCGACTCGATTTTCCACATTAGCGCCTTGGCCCCCAAGAAGGAACCCAACTCGTAGGCCTTGGCCTCGACCTGCTCGCCGAGCTTTTCTTTCGCCCATTTCAGGGCCAGATCCTTGGCTTCATCAAGAATACCGTCGGAAGGCAGGCGCAGTACAGAAGCCGCTTTCCACAATACATCGGCGATTCCGCGCGCCCGGGCATTGGGGTCGTTGAAGCGAGCGAAATCCACTTCACCATCGACTACTGCTTCGGGTTGCAGGCGCACGACGGATTCGGCCAGCGTGTCGGAACGGATGAACAGGGTGGTGCCGTCCTCAGCTTCAATGGCCAGCAATTCCGGCTGCGTGATATCCAGTGTCTCGGTCTTGCCCGTTGTTTCGCCGCGGGTAGGCGCACTCAGGGTGTAGACCTTCTCCACCACCAGTCCCGCCAGCAGCGGATCGACCAGGCTGACGCCAGAACGCGTCGTGGCGCGCAGGATGCCCGGCAGCGGCAGATCGGCGCCGGTCTTGACTTCGTTGCTGGTCAGCTTGAGTGATTTGGGCGGGGTGGCGTTCATGGTCTTACTCCCGGTTTATTGTGGGGCAGGTGACTTTCCATTGGGGGTGCGGGTCGAACAGGCGGCTGGACTGGCCGCCAGATTCGGATCGGTGGTGACCGATGAAGATCATGGTATTGTTTTTGGTCAGGAAGATCGTGTGGTGGTAAAAGTCCAACCCCAACCCCCCCCTTGTCAGGGGGAGTACGGAGTGCGGGCAGGGGCGGTGGTCTCCTCCCCTGACAAGGGGAGGCCGTGAGGGGTTACCAGGACTCCGCAACCAGTCATCATCGAGAATATCGCACGGCGCCAGCGCCGCTCAGGCAAAAACCTTGTAGCGCCGGGCCGCAGCGGAACCGAAGATCTGAGGGTCCTGCGGCAGCTTGGTCGACGGGAGGTAGGCGCGGATGGCCTTGAACCACGCCTCGTAGTTGGCCGGGTTGCCCTCGCTTAACGTCTTCAGGGCGTAATAGGTGAAGGCACCATTGGGTCGCCCCTTGAAGCGGGTGTCCCACGAATACTGGGTATCCAGACAGCCGGACAGGAGCAGGTCGCCTCCGCTGCGTTTCAGTCCTCCAACCCGATGCGCCGGCCTGGCGCTGGCCAAGGGGAGTTCATTGGCCGGCATCCACGCCTCCAGCGGCATAAAGCGGGCGCGCGGATGGCCGGGATCAAGATCCTCTTCCTTGCCGCGGGTGACGGAACCGGAATGGCAACTGTCGGAAAGCAGCAGGATGCGTACCCCGGCGGCCCGGGCGGCAAACATCAGGCGGATCTGGTCGTCCAGTAGCGGGCCGGCGCTGCCGATGTCATAGGGGCAGAGGCCTTCGTCGCGGCCATCCAGTTCGTCGCCGGAACTGTCAGGCACCCAGGTGCCATGGCCGGAATAGGTAATGACCAGCGTATCGCCCTTGCCGGCGCCGTTGATCAGGCTGGTGATGCCCGCCGTCATGGCAGCGTGGGTGGCCTGGCTGTCGAGCATTTTGCTCACCGCGAAGCCACGTCCTGCCAGTTCGGTCGCCCAGTCGTTGGCATCGTTGATGCAGCCGGACAGGTCGTTCTGGGTTCCGGGATAGTCGTTGATGCCGATACAGAGTGCTTTCTTGCTCATGATTCGATCTCCTGCGTTGGTGAATGAAAAAGAGGCTCCAGGTACTTGTGAAACATCAACCCGGTACGGCTTTCAGCATCAGTGCCGCACCGCATTGTTTGCTGACGGCTTCCGGGTCGAAGCGGCCGTCGGCGACGAACTTGCCTTTCTCGTACCGATTGGAATAGCTCCACAGATAGGGGGTGGGCACGCCCCGGCGCCGATAGCCCATGCCGTTGTAGCGCTCGAACAGGTGCAACATGTGCGGCACCGACCAGTCGGTGACCTGGTGGTAACCCTTGTAGATCAGCGCATCGCGGGCGCTCTGGCTCCAGGTAAAGGGCGGATTGCCGGTGGCCGGTCGGCCTTTTGGAACCTGCACCGTGCGTGCGCTGAGCGGATCGCCGTTATGCAGGTGCGCCTTGAAGTTGAAGCCGCACTCCATGCCGTGGGTGATGCCGATGAAGACCCACGGGATGTTGAGCTCTGTACCCACCTGCTGGTAGATGGCTTGCCCCTGGGTCAGGCGCTTGAGGTAGTAGGCCAGCTCGCCCTTGCGTTCCGGCCGCAACTGACAGGCCGCGTACCAGTCGGCATATTCGTCTTTCAGGGAATCGAAATCGGTGGCGCTTACGGGTGGCCGCAGGCCTGCGGGCAATGCGGCGCCTGCTGTTTCTCCCGGTGCCATAGCTCCGCGTGCCTTCGTCCCCCGACTTCCTGACCTCGGCGCAACGGGTGCCGGTGCGATGTCGTCGTCGTCGCCGGCCGGAGCGGATGCCAGCGCATCGATGCCATGCATGGCACCGGACAAGTTGGACAGGTTGTCAAGGTGGCCTTCGAGGACCGCCAGGTAGCCATCTAAAGGCCCGTGTCGGGTGGCCGCAAGCGCAGCTTCCAGCGCCTCAACGCCGTCCGCCAGGGTATTGGCGGCGCTCAGCAGGTCGGCCTGGTCGAGCCCGGCCAGATGCTTGTTGAGGCGCTGGACGACCCGGGTCAGGGCCTTCTGTTCGCTGCTGTCGCCGGTGCTGGCGTGACGCCGGCGCAAGGTATTGACGGCGCGACCCAGTTCGTATTGCAGTTCTGCACTCGGATTCATGCTGTATGTTCCTTCCTTGAGTTTTCAAAGTCCGAATAACTGTCGGGTATCGATAATGCTGACCCGTCCCGCATGCTGCCTGACCGTGTCCACCATGCTCTCGGTACCGCCGGGGCCGGAGCCACCTTCGCCATTCCACAGGGCAATGCAGCTAACCCGGTCGACGCCGTTGGCCAGTGCCGTGTAGAGCTGCCACAGGTTGTTGCGCTCATAGGGGTTGATTCCCTTCGGCAGCGGACCCAGTTCGTCAGGCTGAACGAGTATCCGGGTCAGCGCATTCGCCTTGACGGCGTAGTAGCGATCGACCCAGGACTGGCCGGCGAAGGCGACGGAGGCTTGCAGGAAGTCCGCTTCCTTGAACTGGAGGTGCAGGTGAACCTGGCAGCCGCGGCGCAGGGCGGCTTCGGCAAACAGCAGGTCGCCGCCGCAGGCGCCACCGCAAATGGCAAGGTCTTGCCCGTTGCAGCCCAACTCGTCG
>JAYSZS010000048.1:0-5864 GCA_043737935.1 Propionivibrio sp.
CGTCCGGCTTGCACAAGCCGAAGCGAGCCTGCGCGAGATGCACAGCGGCGAGGTGGACGCGCTGGTCGTCCCGGATGCGGGAGGCGTGCAGTTATTTGCGGCCACGGATGCCGATCAATCTTTCCGGATACTGGTCGGGGAAATGAGCGAAGGCGCGCTGACCATGACGGCGGAGGGCGTGATTGTGTACGCCAACCGGCACCTTGCCGGGAAGCTCAAGACGCCGCTCGAAAAGGTGATCGGTTCCACGGTCCGCACCTGGATTGCGCCAGGCAGCCAGTCAATTCTTCAGTCCCTGCTCGAAAAAGACGCCAGCGAAGAAAGCCGCGGGGAACTTGTGCTTGCCGCCAGCGACGGAACGGAGATGCCGGTCTATCTTTCGGTGACCAACCTGCCCATCGAAGGCCGGCCCGATGCCTATTGTCTGGTAGCGTTCGACCTGACCGAACACAAACGCATTGAGGCCATCGCAGCCTCCGAAAGAGTGGCGCGGGAGTTGCTGGCCGCCGCCAACCAGTCACGCGCGGAGTTGCTGCGCGTGATTGAGGACAAGACGCGGGCGGAACAGGCGATGCGCGCCTCGGAGCACTTGTTGAAGCAGACCTACGATGCACTGGATCAGGCAATCTTTGTCGTCAACCCGGCCAACCGCACGATCGTCACTTGCAACGCCGCCACAACGAAGGTTTTTGGCTACCAGCACGACGAGTTGATTGGCCGGACTACCGAGATCCTGCACGTTGATCAGGCGACCTTCGAGGATATCGGGCGAAGACTATTCTCTGCGTTGGAGGTGACTGGCTCGTTTCACACAGAGATCCAGATGCGGCGGAAAAATGGGGAGTTAGTCTTCACCGAGCACACGGTAACGTCAATCCACGACGACGCAGGACATCGAACCGGTGTAGTCAATGTGGTTCGCGACATCACCCAGCGCAAGCGGGCAGTGGAAGCGTTGCGAATAGCCGAGCGGCAGCAACGGCAATTGGCGGAAAATTTGGCAATTGAGCAGTCCCGACTGGTTGCCGCGCAACGGGTCGGCAAGATCGGCAGTTGGGAGATGACGTTGGCCACGACGGCGCTGCACTGGTCGGACGAGACCCACCGCATCCATGAAACCGACACGGCCACGTTCCACCCGACTCACCAAAGCTACCTCTATTTAATTCATCCCGAGGATCGCGCCCGGGTAGATGAGGCATTTGCCAGGTCGCTTGCCGGAGGCGCGGCCAGTGCAATCGAGCACCGCTTGCTCATGCCGGACAAGCGGATCAAGTTCGTGGAAGAGCGTTGGGAAGTGCTCTCAGACACGCAGGGAGTGCCGATTCGAGCTATCGGCACCTGCCAGGACATCACCGAACGCAAACGAATGGAGACGGCGCTGCTCGAGAGCGAGGCAGAATTCCGCATCCTCGCCGAAGCCATGCCGCAAATCGTGTGGATCACGCGAGCGGACGGCTGGAACATCTATTTAAACCAGCAGTGGATGGACTACACCGGACTCACCCTTGAGGAAAGCCTGGGCCACGGGTGGAACAAGCCGCTCCATCCGGACGACCAGCAACGGGCATGGGACGCCTGGCAACTGGCGACGCAGGAAAATGGCATTTACTCGATTGAAAGCCGCTTGCGTCGCGCGGACGGCGCTTACCGCTGGTGGCTGGTCCGGGGCGTGCCGTTGAAGGGCGCCAACGGCGAGATCCTCAAATGGTTCGGCACCTGCACCGATATTCATGACATGAAGACGGCTTTGCAGGAACTGGTGGTCGAACGGACTAGCGAACTGCTCGCCGCTCAGCACCAGGCCAATGCGGCAAACATCGCCAAGAGCAGCTTCCTGGCCAACATGAGCCACGAAATCCGCACGCCGATGAACGCCATCATCGGGCTCACCTTCCTGCTGCGTCGCGCCGGGACGACGCCGGGCCAGAGTGCGCTTCTGGAGAAGATCGACGGTGCCGGGCGGCACCTGCTGTCGATCATCAATGACATCCTCGACCTGTCGAAGATCGAGGCTGGAAAAATGCAACTGGATTGCTCGGATTTCCACCTGGCCGCGGTCCTCGACAATGTCGCCTCGATCATCGGGCCGGCGGCGCAGGCCAAGGGATTACGCATCGAAACGGAGGTCAATGGCGTGCCTTTGGCTCTGTACGGCGACGTGACGCGGTTGCGGCAAGCCTTGCTCAACCTGGCCAGCAATGCCACCAAGTTCACCGCGACAGGTGCCATCGCCCTGCGCGCGCTTTTGCTGCATGAACAGGACGACGAGCTCCTGGTGCGCTTCGAGGTCCAGGACAGTGGTATCGGCATCGCACCCGAGCAGATGAGTCGGCTGTTCAGAGCCTTCGAGCAGGCGGACAGCACGACCACGCGCCAATACGGCGGCACCGGGCTCGGCCTGGTCATCATCCAGCGCCTGGCCGAGCTGATGGGCGGCGAAGTCGGCGCCGAGAGTACGCCGGGTGTAGGCAGCACCTTCTGGTTCACCGCCCGCCTGCAGCGCGGTCGCGTCGGGGTGAGTGACAACGCAGACGCGGACGTCGACCTGGGCAACGTCGAGACCCGCCTGCGCCAATCCTTCTCCGGTTTCAGGCTGCTGCTGGCGGAAGACAACCCGATCAACCGCGAAGTGGCGCTGGACATGCTGCATTCGCTCGGGTTGCAGGTGGACGTGGCGAAAAACGGTCGCGAGGCGCTGGACAGGGCGCAAGCCACGGCCTATGACCTGATCCTGATGGACATGCAGATGCCGGTCATGGACGGCCTCGCCGCCACGCGTGCGATTCGTGGACTGCCGGACCGGCAGAACACGCTGATCCTGGCGATGACGGCCAACGCCTTCGATGAAGACCGGCAGGCCTGCAAGGAAGCCGGCATGAATGACTTCATCGCCAAGCCGGTCGATCCCGCCGTCCTCTACCAGACCTTGCTGCACTGGTTGTCGAGCGGAGTGCAGAATCTGCCGAATCAGGCGCCGGCAAACGGGCCAAGGGCGATGCTGGTCGACACGTCGGCCAGAGGCGTCGCAGCGGAACCGGATCGGGACGCCGCCCTGCAGGCGGCCAGGCAGCATCTGGCCGGCGTACCCGGCCTCGACGCGGCGCGCGGCCTGGCGGCACTGAATGGTAATGTGGCCGTCTACATCAGGCTGTTGCGGCTGTTCGCTGCCAGCCACGGCAACGATGCGCAGCACCTGCGTGACGAACTTGCGGCGGGCCGCACCGATGTCGCCAGACAACGCCTGCATACACTCAAGGGGGCAGCCGGCAGCCTGCGTGCCATTCACTTGCAGCAGGCGGCAGTCGCCCTTGAAATGGCCTTGCACAAGGCGGCCGCGCCGGCGACGCTGGCGGCATGGCTCGACACCCTGCAGGCCGAGCAGGGCGCGCTCGACGCCGCACTCGCGCAACTGCCGGAGGCAGCGGCCGGTGGCCGCCAGGAAGCAGAGTGTGCCGCCGACCCCGAGCGGGCACAGGAGGTGCTCGCCAGGCTGGAGCCCCTGCTGGCCTGCGACGATACGGCGTCGGCCGACCTGTTCACGGCCAATCGTCCGCTGCTGCTGGCAACGCACGGCGCCGGGGCGATGCAACTGGGTCGGCAGATTGGCGACTTTGACTACCCGGCGGCACTGACGACGCTGCGCGAACTGTTGGAACGGCGGGAAACGTCATGACATTCATGGTGTGGATTACGGAGTTGGACACCGGCATCGAGATCATCGATCGTCAGCATCGGGTTCTGGTGGACATGCTCAACCGTGCCGCTCCCGTCCTGGTCAGGTCGCGGCAGGACTCGTTGCTTGCTGTCGGACCGCTGCTGGAGGGTCTTAGAACTGGTGGCGCGACGAACGATCGAACTGGTGGCCGCACGCGAGCAGGCCGATGCCGCCAACGTGGCCAAGAGCGCCTTTCTCGCCAACATGAGTCACGAAATCCGCACGCCGATGAACGCCATCATCGGCCTGGCCCATGTGTTGCGCAGCGCCGGGGCCAGGCCGGAACAGGCCGCTCGTTTGGAGCAGATCGACGGCGCCGGCCAGCGCCTGCTGGCGATCATCAACAACCTGCTCGATGTGTCGAGGATCGACGCCGGTCGAATGCAAATGGAATGCTAAGACTTTCCCCTCGCCACCGTCCTCGACCCAGTCGGCTTGATGATCGGCCAAGCGGCGTAGGACAAGGGGCAGCGCATCGAAGTCGACGCCGATGCCGTTCCGCCATGGCGGCGCGGCGACCCGGCGCACCTGCGCCAGCACTGATCGCCGCCGCACGCCAAAAAGCAGATATTGATTTTCTGCGTGAAGACCTGCCATTGCTGATTGCTGAATCACAGGAGGGCTTGGGCCGGGTAACCAGGATCGTTCATGACTTGAAGGATTTTTCTCACGTCGACCAGGTCGGCCAGCAACAGGCCGACCTCAATGCAGCGATGGAAAGCACGCTGAACGTCGTGTGGAACGAACTGAAATACAAGGCAGAAGTGGTGCGCGAACTGGGATACATTCCGCCAGTCAATTGCGTACCGGCGTAGATCAATCAAGTCTTCATGAACCTGCTGGTCAATGCGGCGCAGGCCATTTCACAAAAAGGCAAGATTTTTGTACGTTCCGGCATCGAGAATGGGTTTGTCTGGTTTGAGGTCGAAGGTACCGGCCAAGGAATTAGCGCAGACGTTCTGCAACGAATTTTCGAGCCGTTTTTTCACCACCAAACCGGTTGGCCAGGGCACCGGGCTCGGCCTGTCCATTTCTTACGACATCATCGTCAAGAAACATGGCGGACGGATGGATGTTCGAAGCGAACCGGGCAAGGGGAGCTGCTTCCGCCTTCGCCTCCCGCGCTAATCGAACACCCTCTGCGATTTGGCATCAGTACGGAGGCAGCATTGAACGTTTTATTCCTGATGGCTCAGGAGTTTCAGGTGTTCTTTCGCGTTAATTGAGACTGGACAGCACATTGCTGCAGGCACGGAAAGATTTGAAACTCAGCATGGTTTTTTCGATCCGTTTCACCGCGCCTTTCAGCGCCAGCAGCACCCACTCGATAGTTGGAATGAAGCACTTTATTCTGAAAACCCGGGTTCAAGGGGCTGCCACCATCGGATGCTCCATGCCCAGAGCTACTCCACCCGGGCGCCCTTCTCCCCTGCGGCCCTTGCCGGAGTAGGCCAGAGATCAGGGAATACGATATTGGCATCACGCTAAATTGGGTTTAAGGTGCAACCGGCTGATCGACTGCCAAAATCAGGCCGCAGTTTGATGCTAAACTTCGTGTTACTTTGTAACACAACAAGTAGGCGATGATGCAAAGCACCCTGACAGTGAGGCTATCCGAGCTAGAGGCGCAACGCCTTGAAGCCCTTTGCGAGATAACGGGAAAGTCCCGCAGCGAAGTGGTGCGCGACTCCCTGCGCGCCTACCGTCTGCGCGAAGCATTGCGCCACAGTCAGGCCCGACTGGGCCCAGCGGCACGCGCTGCGGGCTGGCTAACCGAGGATGATGTCCTGAATGATGATTCATGAAGGTCTTTCTGGATACCAACGTCTGGCTGTCTGCGGCAATATTCCCCGGCCTGTGCGAATCTCTGGTCATGGCGTGCGCCGAGCGCGACTGGCTGCTGACCAGCCCTCTGGTGCAGCAGGAAGCGCATCAGGTGCTGGCACGCTAGTTTCCGCTCCGGAAGGATGCGCCTGCCCTGTTCGACATTTCCTGGAGCGAGGCCCATTGCATTGCGGATGTGCCCGATCCGGCCGATGACAACGATGCCCGGCTGGTCGCTGCAGCCTTAGCCGCAGGCGCCGAACTGTTTGTGACCGGCGACCAACGTATACTGGAATGGACCGCCTCGGGCTCGCTGCGGATC